>JAEYXR010000047.1 GCA_023431215.1 Bacillota bacterium | reverse complement strand
TAATAACACCGCCATGGGTTACAACGGCAGCATCGGTAATGTCATTTTCCATCATATCTTTAATGATGCGCTGCGTAGCGTCTACCACGCGGTATAAAAAAGCTTCTCCGGTTTCTCCGCCCCGGGGACCCACCTGCAGCGAGCCACCCTCCATCCAGGCTAGGTAATCCGGATCGTCCTGCAGCTCCGCCATGGTCTTACCTTCAAAGTCTCCAAAATCCATTTCGGCCAGAGATTCCATCATAATTAACTCTCTGTCGGGATAGATAATGCCCGCTGTCTGTACACAACGCTGCATAGGGCTGCAATATACAATTCCAACTGCGGGATATTCATAGCTTTCACGCAGGTCTATTAACTGGCGTATGCCCTCCAGAGAAAGCTCCGGGTCGGTGCGCCGCCCCTGGTAACACCCGGATTTGTTCTCTTCGGTCATGCCGTGGCGTACAAAATGCAAACGGTAATTTTTCATGGTTCCTCCTGAAATATATGAATTAACGGGTATAGGAAGCAAATATATTCAGCCTTAATCCTGATACATGCTCTGATGTACAAGATGTAGAGCTATCGGGTTAAAAATGAATGCCTATGTGCAGCACCTTAATTTGTTCAAAAAGGGTGTGCCCATAACTGAAAACAGGCCGTTTTATCATGAAAAACACAGCAAAAATAGCTTTGGCTGTTTCTTTCCCCAATAATCGCTTTTTTGTTTGGTTACAATGGGTACAACGGCAGCTGTTTTACATAAAACAGTCATCAATTTGCCCTATGGGTACCTTATTATAATATAAATATAATAATATCATAAGGATTCAGTCCTTAAACAAAGCCAAGTACATTTACACTCTGTATAGAATATACATCAGCTGTGCTAGCTGTATTGCAGTTATTGTACCACGAATTTCCTTAATTGCAAAGCACCGCACCAAGAACAAAGTACCTGCCACATCTAAGTTTAATCTTTGTGAAATAGCAATAAATCAGCTTATTATTCCAGTAATTTTTTACATGTGACAAATTTCAATTTCTTTTCACAAAATATTATACGGAATATCTATCAAAATTTGACAATTTTTGAACTAATTTCCTCCTTTTGCGACATTTGTTATTTACAAAAAGGAAAGTATATAATATAATGAACTTTACTTAGTGTAATATGTTCATTGGGAAAGAGGTGTGATGTGTGACTTCCGAGTTTTCTCGTATTTTGACGCTGCTGCGCAAAGAAAAAGGTGTAAGCCAAAAAATGGCGGCCAGTAGCCTCGGTGTTTCGCAAGCACTGTTGTCCCATTACGAAAAAGGTATTCGTGAGTGCGGCTTGGACTTTTTGGTTCGAGCTGCCGATTATTATGATGTATCCTGTGACTATATGCTGGGACGTACCCCGGACCGCACCGGAACTACCCTGTCGGTAGATCAGATTCCGGAGCCGGATGCTTTAGGAAAAGAAAATCAGGGCAATATTATGGCTCTTTTAAATAAAAAGCTTATCAGCAACTCGTTAAACATTTTATTTGATTTGTTGTCTCGTTCCGGCAGCAATGCTTTGGTGCAGGAGGTTTCCAATTACCTGCTCATTGCTGTATACCGTATGTTTAGAGTGGTTTACAGCTCCAATGCTAAAAATCAGGCTGCCATCTTCAATCTGCCCGAAACCGTTGCCCATCCTTACGCAAATGCGGCAATGGAAGTACATTTTGCCAATGCAAAGGCCATTGCAGCGGACAAGCCGGTAAATGGAATGGATAAAATAAAAGATATGGAAGGACTTTCCCTTTCTACCGAATCCATCACCAAGGACTATCCTCTGTTTGGCACATCATTACTTAACCTGATTCGCAACGCGGAAAAAGCAACCAATCTTGCCGAGTAGTTGAATTTTATTGTTTTGTTCTCATGCAAAAGCACCTCCGGAAGAGGTGCTTTTTTGTATTAAAAGCAAATTTTGTTACGTGCTGTTGCAAGATTTGAAGAAGGCACGCCGGTGCATAAATTCTGTACATCTCCTTGCTTTTTCTGCAGAGCATGCGCTGCTTATCCAAGTGATTGGCAGTGCACAAATTGCCAAAAATGCTGCTTGGCAAAGGTGGTTTGCATGTATTTGAGAACCAGATACTTCATATAAAGTTTGTTGACAGAATTGTGCAAAGAGCATACAATAAATATAACTGTTTTGGCTGGCGTAGCATAAAAAAACGCTATTTTAGTCTGAAAGAATAAGGACAAGCCAATACTGGAAAGTGAAGGGAGGATGCACACAATGAAAAAAACTTTGTCCGTTGTTCTGGGCCTTTGCTGCCTGCTGCTTACCTCCTGTGTTCCTATTCAAACCAACATTGAGGCTTTAATGGAACCTCCAAAGCTTTCCGACCGGCAATACCAGGTAAATGAAGCTTTAAAGGACGGCGTGGGGCAAGGCTTTAAGCTGAAATATCCTCAATCCGGAGACTACCGCTCTGCCTTTACTTTTTATGATTTGGACGGAAACGGAAAAGAAGAAGCCATTGTTTTTTATGCACCCAACACCACCGCTTCTTTTTTGCGGGTTACCGTGCTGTATGAAGAAAATGGCAGATGGCTCAGTGGTCCGGACCTTCAGGGTCTGGGTGCCGAAGTGGATTTTTTGCGTATTGAGCAATTAAAAGAGGACGAGCCCAAAAGCCTTGTAGTAGGCTGGACACAGGAATCCTCCGCCGGCAAAAAGATTGCCGCGGTTTATAACTACGCTGACGGCGACCTGGTGATGGATTATACCGGAGACTACAGCCGCATTGCCATTGATGACTTTCACAATGACGGCACCAGTGAAATTGTCTTGATTACCTCCTATTCCATGTATGGCAGCTCTACCGCTTCTTTGATAGGCGAAATTGAACCGGGCATGATTGATTTAATGGATGAGGTAGAATTACCACCCATGATCAGCAGCTACTTTGAGCCTCTTTGCGGCAAAATTAGTAGCAGCAGCACCGGTGTTGTAGTGGACGGCTACACCGAGGGCCGCACTCTTGCCACCACAGTCATTAGGGTAGAGGATGACAACACCCTCAGCCTGCCCATGAGCGAAAATGATTATCTTTTATTCACCCGGTCTACCCGTAAATCTGAGGTATTCAGCCAGGATGTAAACTCAGACGGTATTATAGAAATTCCTCTGCAATATCCCGCACCCGGCCACGACCAAATGGATGAAGAAGATGAGGCTTGCTATATCACCAACTACTCACAGCTAAGCGGAACCGGCTTTACCACCGTCAGCCGTGCTTTTGTCAGCAGCAACGAAAATTATCGTCTAACCTTTCCTCAAAGCTGGATGGAGGCAGATATCACCGTATACCGCCAGCCTGAAGACGGAGAGATGATATTCTATTTGTATAACGGCAAGGATGTATATGACCGCACTCAGGAGCTTTGCCGCATCCGGGTTACTTCTACACAGGATTATCAGGATAAGCTGGCCGCAGAGCTCTATTTTTCCTTGGGGCAGCGGGGCACCATTGAATATCTGGCGCGTATTCCTACCAATGCACCGGAACCATTGCGTATCAACTCCAAGCAGCTTAAGGATCTATTCTCGTTTATTAATTAATTCACTTAACCACGAAAAACCATTCTTTTAAAATGCAGAGCGATTACGTAGTTAGTTGCATGGTTATCTTATTTGAGATATTACCGCTGCAAACTTTCCTATTTTGCACAGTTCAGCTTTTACAGCGTAAAACGCTTGTGATACAGTAGAATAGGCTCACCACCTTCTGTGGGCTATTTTTCAAACAACCAGGCGTGCAGCCCTTTTGACCATTGAGTGCAGCCGTAGCAAATTCCAAAAAGGAGACATGATTAATGAAACGTATCTTGGTTTGTGAGGATGAAGATGCCATCCGCGAATTTGTTGTAATTAACCTTCAGCGCTCCGGCTATGAGGTTACCGATGTAGCCAGCGGTGAAGCCGCTTTGGAAACCTATGAAAGAGAGCAGGGAAACTTTGGTGTAGCACTGTTGGATGTGATGCTTCCCGGTATAGACGGTTTTACAGTCTGCAAGCGGCTGCGTGCCCAAAGCAATACTCTGGGCATCATTATGCTGTCTGCAAAAGGGCAGGAAATGGACAAGGTAAACGGCCTGATGCTGGGTGCCGATGACTATGTCACCAAACCTTTCAGCCCCTCGGAGCTTGTGGCACGTGTAGATGCTGTTTTTCGCCGTGTTAATATGGCTGCAGCAAAATCGGAGCCCGATAACGAGCTGACTTCCGGCCCCTTTGTGCTGAATGTACGCAGCCGGTCGCTGACCAAGCACGGCAAGCGCGTTGACCTTACTCAGGTGGAGTTTCAGCTGATGGAGCATTTTTTGCGTAACCCTAATGTGGCGCTGGACCGCAATAGTCTGCTCACTACCGTATGGGGCGACAGCTATTTTGGTGACGATAAAATTGTAGATGTCAATATGCGCCGCCTGCGTATGAAAATTGAGGATGAACCCTCCAGCCCCCGTTATCTCACCACTGTTTGGGGCTTTGGATATAAGTGGGTGGAATAATAACGCTACGTGTCTACTGTGACATGAAGCAGTGAGTATATTCTTGTATAAAAACCCCGGCAGAAAGGAGGCGCGCCGTTGGCAGTAAAAAAAATTACCAAGCGCTGGCTCATTAACAGCTTTGGCATCATATTGGTTATTATCATTGCTCTTGTTGTTAGTGTCTCGGTTGCTGTCAAAAGCTTTTACTACAATTCGGTACAGCAATATGTGCTTTCCCGTGCAGATGCTGTCACCTCCCAGCTGGATAACTTTGCAAGAGACAAAAGCATAAACTTTTCTATTCAGGTTCGACGTCTGGTAGAAGATTTTGAATATAAAAACAAAATGGAGCTTATGGCGCTGGATTCCTCCGGCAATATCCTCATAACCTCCAGCGGCTTTGAAAGCAGCGCACAATTGGATATGCCTGATTATAAAGCCGCCCTTGCCTCCGGTGACGGGGTGGGCGTTAACATCGGGTTTATGGGCAGCGAAAAAGTCATGGCTGTTTCCTGCCTGACCCATACCATTGGCGAAGATCTTTCTGCCATGCGCTATGTGGTCTCTTTAAGCAGAGTGGATGAGCAAATTGTCATGTTTATCTTTATAGCCACTCTTGTAGGTATTTCCATTATCCTGTTTGTCATCTTTTCCAGCTCTTATTTTATCAATTCCATCATCATACCCATTGGCGAGGTGGGCCAAACTGCCAAGCAGATTGCTCAGGGTGATTTTTCGGTTCGGCTGGACCCACGCAACGATGATGAAATTGGTGAACTGTGTGTTGCCATCAACAACATGGCCGAGGAGCTTTCTAATTCCGAAAAGGTGAAAAACGACTTTATTTCTTCTGTCTCCCATGAGCTACGCACACCGCTAACCGCAATTAGGGGCTGGGGCGAAACGATTATGAGTGCAGAAGAAATCAACCCCGATACTTTGCAAAAAGGCATGCATGTCATTATGAATGAGGCCGAGCGTCTTTCCTCAATGGTGGAGGATTTGCTGGATTTTTCCCGTATGCAAAGCGGCAGACTTCATTTGGAGCTGGAAAAGCTGGATATTATTGCAGAGCT
The DNA here is from genome assembly GCA_023431215.1 of Bacillota bacterium. Classification (GTDB taxonomy): domain Bacteria; phylum Bacillota; class Clostridia; order Oscillospirales; family Ruminococcaceae; genus Angelakisella. The sequence continues at coordinate 26,351 of JAEYXR010000047.1, read as the reverse complement.
TTCGGATGCAGTGCTGATGTTTACCCAGCGTGCAGCGCAAGAAAACAAGGCCTTGTACTACCATGAGCCTGAAGAGTTTGCCGTAGTTATGGGCGATAAAAACCGTCTTCGTCAGGTGTTTGTCAATATACTGGATAACGCTTTAAAATACTCCGACAGTGGGGACAGTGTTACCATATCAGCCACCGTTGGTGACTGCAGCATGACGGTATCGGTCACCGATACCGGTTGCGGCATCAGCCAGGAGGATTTGCCAAAGGTGAAAGGGCGTTTTTATAAAGGCAAAACCAATCGCCGGGGCTCCGGTATAGGTTTGGCCGTTGCAGATGAAATTGTACAAATGCACGGCGGACACCTGGAGCTGGAATCTCAAAAGAATGTAGGCACTACCGTAACAATAACCCTGCCCGTCAGCCACTGATTTTGCAGCCTTATACAGCAAAGTAATTCACTCAATTTAGGTTCATCAGGTGTTCTTTTTGTGGCTTCTTTATATCTTAACCACCACATGTGCACCAAGTCTTTTATTATTACTATAACCCGGTTTAGCAAATAAGCTATTCTTAACCCAATGCAACGAAAGGAAGTATACCATATTGTCTACCTGTAAACGTAAAACATCCATCGGCGGTCAAGCATTGATTGAGGGCATCATGATGCGCGGGCCTGCCGTTACTGCCATGGCGGTACGCAAGCCTGACGGCGAAATTTCAGTGGAAAGCTGGGAGACCGAACCCAAAGGCAAAAAGAAGCCCTTTTATAAAACCACACCCTTCATCCGCGGTGTGTTTAATATGGTGGATACCATGATACTGGGCTTTAAATGCTTGATGAAGTCTGCCGATATGGCAGGAATAGAGGAAGAAGAGCCCTCAAAATTTGAAAAGTGGCTCTCCAAAACCTTGGGCAAGGACATTACCTCTATTGTCTCTTCCCTGGCCATGGTGCTGGGCGTGTGCCTTGCCATCCTGCTTTTCATTGTGCTACCCACCTCCCTCAGCTCTCTTCTCAAGCCCTTTGTGCCCGGCGCTGCCCTTGCCTGGATAGAAGGCGGCATCAAAATCATTGTTTTTATTGCTTATCTCTTCTTTTGCTCTCGCCAAAAGGATGTACGACGGGTGTTTGAGTACCACGGTGCCGAGCATAAGACCATTGCCTGCTACGAGGCCATGGAAGAGCTGACCCCCGAAAACTGCCGCAAATATACCCGCTTTCATCCCCGTTGCGGTACCAGCTTTTTGTTTATTGTTATTCTTATTTCTATTTTGGTTTCCTCTTTGGTAAGCTGGGATAATATTTTAATTCGCATGGTGCTAAAGATTTTAATGCTGCCTGTTATTGTAGGTATTTCTTATGAATGCATCAAGCTTGCAGGACGCTGTGATAATCTTTTTACCCGCATCATTTCTGCCCCGGGATTGTGGATGCAGCGGCTGACCACCGTAGAGCCTGACGACAGTCAGCTGGAAGTGGCCATTGCCGCAATGAATGTGGTCATCCCCGAAAACAGCGAAGAAGACCGCTGGTAATACTATGACGCTGAATACTACTTATAGACAATTAAAAGATACATTGGCAAAGGCCCCAAACGCCGCAGAAGACCCAGGCTTTGAGGCCTCTTTGCTGTTGGAAGCAGTTATGGGTATTACCCGGGAAATGCTGCTGCGTGATGGCGGCCGTGAGGTTTTGGCCACAGAGGCAGAAGCACTAAACGCCCTGGTTATTCGGCGTAAAAGCGGAGAGCCTTTGCAGTATCTGCTGGGTGAGTGGGAGTTTTACGGGCTGCCCTTTGCCGTCGGCCCGGGTGTGCTGATTCCCCGTCCCGAAACCGAGCTGCTGGTAGACGAGGCTTTGCGGGCTGTTGAAGGTCTTGCTACGCCCATGCTTTTGGATCTGTGTTCCGGCTCCGGGTGTATTCCCATTGCTGTTGCTAAAAACCGCCCTGATGCAGGTGTATGGGGTGTGGAGCTAAGTGAGGATGCTTATTCGTACTTCAAAAAAAATATAGAGCTAAACCTCGCTCAAAATGTAACCCCAGTCCACGGCAATGCTTTAGAGCTTCCTTTGGAAATTCTTAGTCGTCAGTGGCATGTCATTACCTCCAACCCACCATACATCGCTTCTGGCCAGTTATCCGGGCTGCAAGCCGAAGTGCAGCAGGAGCCTGCTATGGCTTTAGACGGTGGCCCCGACGGTCTTATGTTTTATCGCCGTTTGTCTACCCTTTGTCTGCCGCTTTTGGCAGATGGCGGGTTGCTGGCTTTTGAAATTGGAGAAGATCAGGGCGAAGCTGTAAAGGCTCTGCTGATACAGGCGGGGTTTGTTCAGATAAGCATAAAAAAAGACTATGCCGGTCACCACCGTGTGGTTACAGGCATCAAACCAATATAAAAAAGAGCTGTTGCTTACTGGGTAAGCAACAGCTCTTTTTTATATGTATTACTCTTCAATGAGCTCCTCGTCCGGCAAAACTTCTGCCATCTTTTGAGCAGAGACAATATCCCAATAAGTAATAAAGTCTCGTATTAGCTGCTTTTGTTCCCCGGTCATCTGCACCGGCAAATGGAGGGTATCTTTCTCTCGGCGAAAGGGCAACGGTGTATCAATGAGCCCAAGGAGGTAATCTAACGAAACATCAAATACCTGGGCAATACGCACTTTTAGCTCATCACCCGGCTCACTTCTGTCCTTTTCATAGGAAGAGATGGTATAGTGAGAAACCATAAGTTTGTCTCCCAATTCCTTTTGAGAAAGCCCTGCTCGCTTACGCAAAATGCTAAGACGTTTTCCTATCATATGCCACTCCCCCTTTTTATCTAAGCCAATTGCCTCCCTGAGCAAGCAGGACAAAACAGGCTTTTTATTTGCTTACTTTTACAATTCATTTTAACTATATTTTAACATAGGCATTTATGCTTTTCAATGTAACAGGGCAGGTATTATTTTGCCTGTTTTGTTTACTGAAAAAGATACATAATTTACAGTTATTTTTTCGCATTTTCGTTGTTTTTTCCATTCACATTTTTATTGCTTTTTTGCTATTTATGATGTATACCTATGCTTAGGAGAGTATCTCCTATAATATTACTGAAAGTGATGTGTGAATGATGGAAGAAAGGTCTGATGACGTCCCCCTCCAACCTCCGGCTCCGGTCATAGGAATTATTTACAATCTAAAAAAAGGTTTGGATTGTGAGGTGCCGGACGCCGAAGCTGAATGCGACAATATTGAAACAGTTTATGCCATCCGGGATGCTCTGGAGTCCGGCGGATACCAAACGGTATTGCTGGAAGCCGACGCAACGCTGCCTCAGCGTCTGCGTGAGACACCCATTGACATGGCCTTCAATATCGCTGAAGGGTTATGCGGACGCGGTCGAGAAGCGCAAATTCCTGCCCTGCTGAACATGCTGGGTATCCCCTTTACAGGCTCCGATGAAACCACCCTGTGTGTCTCTCTGGACAAAGCGCTGACCAAACGACTATTGACAACCTATCATGTTCGTACCCCCAAGTATGTTGTTTTTGATGGTGAGACGTCACCTCATCTACATGGCATGCGTTTTCCTGTTATTCTCAAACCCAACGCCGAAGGCTCCAGCAAGGGTATTTCGGATGTGAGCATAGCAGAAAATATGCAGGAGCTGAAAGCGCTGGTAAAACGTAATACCCAGTTGTACCACCAGCCTATGCTGGCCGAGGAATATATTGAGGGCAGAGAGTTTACCGTAGGTATTTTAGGAAACGGCAAGGATGCTGTGGCTTTTCCGCCTATGGAAATTTTGTTCCGCCGCAGCACTCAGGCAAGTTATCACGTGTATGATTATCATGTAAAACAGGATTATCAAAACTACATAGATTATAAATGCCCTGCAGATATTCCTAACGATGTACAGACCGAAATGACAAAAACTGCCTTAAAGATATTTCATGCTCTTGGCTGCCGCGACTTTGCCCGGGTAGATTTTCGTGTAAGCGAAGATAACAAGGTTTATTTCATTGAAATAAACCCCCTGCCGGGCCTTGCACCCGGATACAGCGATTTCCCTATGCTTGCTGAGTTTTCCGGTGTGCCTTATCGTCAGCTGGTGCTGTCTGTGCTGGAAACCGGTGCTGCCCGCTGCGGCCTTTTTCAGGGAGGCAAGAGGTAGCATCATGAAGCGATATGACGATTATGCCGCTCACTACTCCGGTTGGAACGATTGGAAGTGGCAATGTGCCCAGCGAATTACCAAGGTAGACCAGCTTACCGGTTTTTTACCTGTCTCTCAGGAGGAAGAAGACGGAATTGCTCAGTGTCTGCAAAGCTTTCGTATGGCCATTACTCCTTACTACGCTTCTCTCATTAAGCCGGAAGACCCCAATGACCCCATTCGTAAGCAGTGTGTGCCTTCGGTACAGGAGCTACTACCCTGTGAGGATGATATGTCTGACCCCTTATGTGAAGAAAGAGACAGCCCTGTCCCCCACATTGTGCACCGGTATCCCGACAGGGTCCTGTTTTTGGTTACCCTCAAATGCTCGGCCTATTGCCGTCACTGTACCCGCCGCCGTATGGTGGGAGAAGAGGACCGCATCATCACCGAGCAGGCCATGCGCAACGCTCTGGAGTACATCAGCTCTCACACCGAAATCAGGGATGTGCTGATCTCCGGCGGAGACCCGCTGGTAATGAGCACGCCTAAGCTGGAAAAGATCATTGCTGCTGTGCGGGCCATTCCTCATGTGGATATTATCCGTATTGGCACACGGGTTCCCGTGGTTTTGCCCATGCGCATTACCGATGAGCTGCTGGAAATGCTGAAAAAGTACCAGCCCATTTGGATCAACACCCATTTTAACCATCCCAACGAAATTACCCCCGATTCCCACCGAGCCTGTACCGCCATTGTGGACGCCGGTATCCCTTTGGGCAATCAAACTGTTTTGCTCAAGGGCATCAATGATGAGCCCGGGGTAATGAAAGAATTGCTGCTGAAGCTTGTGCATATGCGGGTAAGGCCCTATTACCTCTACCAATGCGATTTAAGCCGTGGAATTTCTCACTTCCGTACTCCGGTAGAAAAAGGTATTGAGATTATGCATTCTCTTACCGGCAACATCTCCGGCTATGCGGTGCCCAAATTTGTCATCGATGCTCCCGGCGGCGGCGGCAAAATTCCTGTTAACTACGACTATGTTCTTTCTAAAGACAACAGCGAAGTGGTGTTGGAGAACTTCAGAGGTGACGTTTACCGCTATCCCCAGCCACGCCAAGATTAGTACACATCAATAGTATCATAATAAACAGCGAGCGGGCTCTCTATGGAGTCCGCTCGCTTTGAGTTATATAGCTTTTTAATAACCGCTCAGTACTTTTTGATACATCTCTATGTACCGTTTGGCAGACTGCTGCCAGCTAAAGTCACAGCTCATGGCATGGGCAACAACCTTATTCCACTGCTCCGTGCTGTGGTACAGTGACAATGCCCTTTTAATGGCATCCAGCATATCGTGAGCATTGTAGGTTTTAAAGGTAAATCCATTGCCTTTTTCATCACCAAGGTCGATAATGGAGTCCTTCAGCCCTCCTGTTTCGCGCACAATGGGGATTGTGCCATAGCGCAGTGCAACCATTTGAGCAAGACCACAGGGCTCGCTTTTGCTGGGCATTAGCAGCATATCTGCCCCCGCATAAATTTTTCTGGCCAAATCGGGCAAAAAGCCTTTTTTCATAGCCACCTGACCGGGATACCGACGGGACATTTCTTCAAAGAAGTTTTCATAGATGTAGTCTCCGGTGCCCAGCACCACAAACTGCGCCCCTTCCGCAAGAATAGAATCAAAGATGTAACGTACCAAATCAAGACCCTTCATGCCCACCAATCGGGTAATCATAGCAATTACAGGCTTATCGGGGTTTACTTCCAGCCCCATGGCCTTTTGCAGCTCCTGCTTGTTGTGTGCTTTGCCTTCTATACTGCGTGGGCCATAGGTTTTATAAATTTCCAAGTCTGTTTTGGGGTTATAGCTTTTTACATCAATGCCGTTGAGGATACCGCACAGCTTGTAGCGCTTATCACGCAGGATGCGATCCAGCCCAAAACCAAACCACGGGTCCAAAATTTCTTCCGCATAGGTGGGGCTGACTGTGCTTACCACATCACTTTCTTCAATAGCACCCTTCATCATATTGACATTATCGTCATAGCGGACAATTTCCACACCATGTTCGGGAAGACCACAAATATCGGTGGCAATTTCCATACCGTATTTGCCCTGATAAGCAATATTGTGGATGGTAAACACTGTTTTAACGGTGTGCAGCTTTTCTATATCCCGGTAAAAGACATTGAGGAAAACAGGCACCATCGCTGTCTGCCAATCGTTGCAGTTAATAATATCCGGCGTATAATCAATGCGCACCAGCATCTCCAGCACCGCTTTGGAGAAAAACACAAACCGCTCTGCATCATCATAAAAGCCGTATATTCCGCCGCGCTTAAAGTAGTATTCGTTGTCTAAGAAGTAATACTTAATTCCGCCCTGCTCGGCTTCAAACAAACCGCAGTACTGGTTGCGCCACGAAAGCGGCACGTTAAAATGGGTGATGTAGCGCATGGAGTCTTTAAACTCCTGACGAATGTCAGCATACAGTGGCAGTACCACGCGGCACTCCGCCCCCTCTTTGCTGAGGGCTGCGGGTAAGGAGCCCGCAACATCTGCCAGCCCACCCGATGCAATAAAAGGACGAGCCTCGCTTGCTACGTACAAAATTTTCATACTCATGCTCCTTTCCACCGCTCTGTATCGGTATGTCAAAATCATTGCAGCTCCTGTCACCCAGAGCGGGTGGTGAGAGGAGAATACTTTATTCAGGGGCTTTTTTTGTATGACGACGCATTACACAATGAAACCAAACTAAATTATACATGAATGGCCTTTGGCAGATAGAGAGGATAGGTAAGGTATCCGCCCAGGCTTCTTCCATCCCGAATCAAAACATCTTTGTCTGCTACTACATAGCTGAGCTGGGCGTTGTCTTCTATGACACAGCCCTGCATGATAATCGAATTTTTAATCACCGCGCCCTGTCCAATGCGGACACCACGGAAAATAATGGAATTTTCTACCCGACCCTCGATGATGCAGCCATCAGCCACCAGGCTGTTGCTGACCTGAGAGCGCAGCCCGTAGCGGGCTGGAACCTCATCGCGAACCTTGGTGTAAATGGGACGACGGGGATCAAACATCTGTGTACGAACCTCTTTGTCCAGCAGCAGCATATTTGCTTTAAAGTAGCTTTCCATACAATGAATCCGTGCGCAGGTGCCCTTAAAATGATAGCAGTTTACGCCGTCCCTGTCTGCCTGTGCCTGCAATATGTCTTTTTGGAAGGAATGCTTATTGCGGGTAACCGCTTCGCTGATTAGACGAATCAGCAGGTCACGCTCAATAATTGCCATATTGAGGTAAAGGTTTTGATCTCCCTGTATATCGGGATTCAGCAAAATATCCTTCAACAGGTTGTTTTGACCTATCACCAGCACGGTGTTGTCTTTACTGTTTTCTTCCAGCTCCCCGCGGGAATACAATACGGTAATTCCCTTTCCGGATTTTTGGTGGTTCTCCAGCACCTCTTTAAAGTCGATGTTGGCAATGACATCACAGTAACTAAGCACCACGTACTTGGCAGAGGAGGCCTTGATAAAGCCCATGATACCCGACAGGGCTTCTATGTTATCCTCGTACATACCGGTTCCCGAGCGGGAAAAAGGCGGCAGAATGGTGAGCCCGCCAATTTTGCGGGAAAGGTCCCACTCTCTGCCGGAGCCCACATGGTCCATCAGGGAGTGATAATTGCTCTTGGTGATAATGCCCACATCGGTAATGCCGGAGTTTACCATGTTTGAAAGTGCAAAGTCAACCAACCGATAACGTCCGCCCACAGGCACACTACCCATGGTGCGGTGCAGGGTCAAATCACCCAACGAGGTGTCATACATATTGGAATAAACAATACCCAGCATGGTGTTATTCATTTGTACCCACCTCCTCTTTGCTTTCCTGTGCAGGTATATCTGTATCTACCATTCCTTTGGGAAGAACCACCGCATTGGCGCCAACAGTTACGCCGGCCCCCACAACGGCAACTCCCCAGTCGTCCTTGTTAGGAGTAAGCTCAGGGCGTTCACCAATTTTGGCCCCTGACTCTACCACCACATTTTCTGCCAAAATGGCGTACTGCACCAAAGCACCAGCTTTGATGACACTACCGGGCATAACAATAGAATCACGCACAATGGCGCCTTTTTCCACCGTTACACCTGCAAACAACACCGAAAAGTCTATTTCACCTTCAATTTCGCAGCCTTCGGTAATCATAGAATTTTCTACCTTGGCACAGGGCGCTATGTAATGAGGAGGCTTTACCGGGTTGCGGCTGTAAATTTTCCAGGTGGGGTCATACAGCTCCAACGGAACATTGGGGTCAAGCAAGTCCATATTGGCTTCCCACAGGCTGTCGATGGTACCCACATCCTTCCAGTAGCCGTCAAAGGAGTAGGTAAACATTCTTTGGCCGTCTGCCAGCATGGCCGGAATAATGTTCTTTCCAAAATCGTTATCCGAATCGGGGATTGCCTCATCCTCCTGCAAATACTGGCGCAGCTTGTTCCAGTTAAAAATATAAATACCCATCGATGCCAGGTTGCTTTTTGGGTTCTTGGGCTTTTCCTCAAATTCATATACGCTGGTATCGGGGTTGGTATTCATAATACCAAAGCGCGAGGCCTCCTCCATGGGCACTTCAATAACTGCAATGGTGCAGTCTGCATTCATTGCCTTATGGTGGCTAAGCATCTTGCGGTAGTCCATCTTGTAGATGTGGTCTCCCGAAAGAATCACCACATATTCGGGGTCGTATCGCTCAATAAAGGGGATGTTTTGATAAATAGCATTGGCGGTGCCTGTATACCAGTCAGAGCCGGAGCTCTTTTGGTAAGGAGGCAGCACAAAGACGCCGCCGTTGAGACGGTCCAGGTCCCAGGGCTGTCCGTTACCCAGGTATTCGTTCAGCACAAGGGGCTGGTACTGTGTCAAAACACCAACTGTATCAATACCAGAGTTAACACAGTTAGAAAGAGGAAAATCGATGATGCGGTACTTTCCGCCAAAGGGAACTGCCGGTTTTGCCAGCTTTTGTGTCAATGCATATAAGCGGCTGCCCTGACCACCTGCCAGCAGCATGGCCACCCATTCTTTTTTTGTTGCCATAACTCTCTTCCAATCCGCCGCTGTGCACCGGCAAATTTTGTCGTTAGAGTCAGTCTGATTTTGCACAGCCGTAGTAAATCAGACTTTTTTGTTTTTTAATAATTGTACTCATACTTTCTGCGTTGTTTTCTTTGGTTTTGTAACCTTTTCTTTAGCTTTGGGGGAATCCTTTGATTTTTCTTCATGATTTTGGCTTTTTTTAAATTTAGGTTTTAAATAAATCGTGCAAAGGGCGGGTACATTGATAGAAATAGACTGCTCAAAGCCGTCACATTCTTTTTGCTTACAAGGAATCATTCTTCCGTTTAAGGTACCGGTGCCGCCGTATTTCAGGCTGTCAGAGGTGAAAACAATGTTGTAGCCGTCGGCTGCAGGCACACCCAGCCGATAGTTTTCCCACGGTACAGGAGCAAAGTTACATAATACAACTAACTGATTGCCATCTTCGTCAATACGCCGGTAAGAGATTATATTGTGCGCGTTATCGTCGGCATTAATCCACTGATAACCCTCCCAGCTGTCGTCAATCTGCCAAAGGGGTGGATTCTTTTTATAAAAGTTGTTAAGGTCTTTTACATAAGCCTGCATCTGGCGGTGACTTTCGTACTCCAGAAGCATCCAATCCAGTTGTTTTTGGTAATCCCACTCAATAAACTGGCCAAATTCGCTGCCCATAAACAACAGTTTTTTGCCGGGATAACTCATCATGTAGCCCAAAAAGGTTTTTGCTCCGGCAAATTTCTGTTGGTAACCCCCTGGCATTTTTCCAATGAGGGAGCACTTGCCGTGCACCACCTCATCATGGGAAATTGGTACGATATAATTTTCGCTGAAGGCATAAAACATGCTAAAGGTAAGCTTATCATGGTTGTAGCTGCGGAAGTAGGGATCCATAGACATATAGGTGAGCATATCGTTCATCCAGCCCATGTTCCATTTAAAGTTGAAGCCCAGCCCTCCGACATAATCCGGCTTTGTTACCAGCGGCCAAGAGGTAGATTCCTCTGCAATCATCGCTGTTTTGGGGAACTCGGTAAGCACGGCACTATTCAGCTTTCTTAGCAGCGATACCGCTTCCAGGTTTTCTTTTCCGCCGTTGACATTGGGCAGCCACTCGCCGTCTTTTCTTCCGTAATCCAGATAGAGCATAGAGGCTACCGCATCTACACGGATACCGTCTATATGATACTTTTCAATCCAAAACATTGCACTGGAAACCAAAAAGCTTTGAACTTCACACCTACCGTAATCAAAGGCGCAGGTGCCCCACTCGTAATGCTCACGCTTGCGGGCGTCGTCATACTCGTAGCACCAGCCGCCGTCAAAGGCATATAATCCGTTTGCATCTTTGGGAAAATGTGCAGGTACCCAGTCCATAATGACTCCAATGCCTTCCTTGTGGCAGGCATCCACAAAAGCCATAAAGTCCTTGGGTGTTCCGTAGCGGGAGGTTGGGGCAAAATAACCTGTCACCTGGTAACCCCATGAGCCGTCAAAGGGGTGTTCGGTTACTGGCATCAACTCAACATGGGTATACCCCATCTCTTTTACATACGGTACCAGCTCTTTGGCAAGCTGATGATAGTCAAAAAAGTTGCCGTCTGCATACGTTTTCCAAGATCCCAAATGTACCTCATAGATATTCACAGGCTCGGAATGGAGGTTGCCCAAGGCCTGTTTACGCTTCCATACTCCGTCGTGCCATTTATAGCCATCCAAATTATAAACCTTGGATGCATTATCGGGACGAGTTTCGGTATGGAATGCATATGGGTCGGACTTGTACAGTTTTTCATCCTCTGCAGTTGTAATTACATACTTATAGGAGTCGTATTCCTTAACGCCCCGCACCACGCATTGCCACAGACCCTGTTCAGAAAGCTTCTCCATGGGGTCTTGCATCTCTTGCCAGCCGTTAAAATCACCCGCTACGCTGACTGCTTTGGCATTTGGAGCCCAGACCACAAACTCTACCGCATCCTCTTCCACAAAGTGGGCACCCATCATCTGGTATGCTTTATAGTTGGTACCCTGATGAAACAGATAAATTGGCAGCTGTTTGTCCTGAATTTTCCTGCCCATTTTACATCCCTCCTATTCTTCCTTAATTTTAACATTCCGCTATTACTTTTTCAAGTGGAAATTGTAATATTTTTGCATAACCTTTTGAATGAAGGTTTGCTATTTGTATACTTTTTACAATGATTTTACACTAAAAAAAATAAAAAATATTTTGTACATAAAAAATTCTAGTAAATAGCGGTAATTATTATTATAATTAGTTTTGAAAATTCCCGCCAGTATCAATAAATATTTTTTGTTCTAAAACAAAATCTACCTGCTCATTGTATGTGCCGCTTATAAACCTTATGCCCGCTACCGCTTTTTTACCGATACTTTCTCTGTTTACCACAAGCAATTAAATTATGAACACCTTGGCTTTAGGCAATACCGTACAAATTTGAGCGTTGCACTACTGCAACTCGCCTTGGTCAGTAAAGGCAATGCCAGCTTTCATGCTCTCCCGAACCAGTAACAGCGTTACTTACACCAACCTCTTTCGATACCCGGCATTTTTTATAAAATATAATTTATTTTATAAAAAGTAAAGTCAGTAAGTGATTTTTCTCTCTTTTTACGCTATACTTATTAAAACAAAAGGCGATTTTTAATTTTGTAAGATATAAACTGGATAAAAAGATGCAAGCAAGATTATTCTTAAGGCTTAACGGTATTTAGAACGTTTTGGCCTGAGTTCTTTGCCTCTTAAAACCTGAAAGGAGGTCCCCTTGATGCTGGCAGATCTGCACCTGCACTCCTGCTGCTCCGATGGAACCCAAACCCCCGGGCAAATAGCCCAGGCAGCCCATGACCTTGGTTTTGGCCTTATTGCCTTGGCTGACCATAATACCTGCCAAGGCTTTGAAGAACTGCAAAAATCCTGCACAAAATTAGGCATTGGCTGTATCCGCGGTATGGAAGTGGATTGTCTTTATGATGCTTATGAGCTGCATATACTGGCGTATGGGTTTACCCCCGGAAAAGCACTGGATCAGTTGGCTGCACTTAGCCGCAAGCTACTGCTGCAAATGAGCGATGACTTGATAGAAAAGATGCTCCCCCAATATCCTCAGCTTTCTTTAACAGAATATGAGGCTTTTGATTACAATCCTACTTTGGGAGGATGGAAAGGCCTACACTACCTGTATACCAAAGGTGTAACCTCTACTGTAGAGGCTGGTATGCGGCTATATGGCCAATTTGGATGCGACTATAGCAGTTACCCTTTCCCCCATGTTTCAGAGGTTTGCGCTGCAATTCGCGAGTCAGGCGGAATCCCGATATTGGCTCATCCCTGTAACTGGTTTGATGCAGAAAGACCGCAGGAGCTATTGCACCATTTAAACGCATTGCTTGGCTTTGGCATAGGCGGCATTGAATGCTATTATCCTGCCAACACACCTAAAATGACTCGATTGTGCCTAGATTTTTGCCGGAAGCATCAGCTTCTGATTACCGCAGGCAGTGACTCACACGGTGATTTCAGCAAAGACCACCATGGCATCAGCTACTATCTTGGTGCAGTGCAAGTTTCTACAGAAAAACTTGTTTTGGGAACTTTGGCTAACAATAAAGCAATTTAAGGCTGCACGGCTTAGTAAGCACTAAAAGCTTTTTGTGCGGTGCAACCAAAATATAAAGACAATAACAAGGAGTACTAAAAATGAAAATTGGCATTATGTGCGCTACCCAGCGGGAATTGGCCCCTCTGGCAGAAAAAATGGTGAATCACACAACCCAGGAGGCCCTTCTTCGCACCTATCATCTGGGTAAGCTTTGGGGTATGGACACCGTAGCCGTCATGGGTGGCGTAGGTAAGGTAAATGCAGCCATCACCGCACAAGACCTTATTACCCGTTTTGGTGTGGAAAAAATCTTTTTTACCGGCGTCGCTGGCGGACTCAGTGATGAAATAAAAATTGGTGATGTGGTAATTGGCACCCAACTGGTCAATCACGATATTCCCTATGATCTTATCAATAACGTAGGCCAGTTTGGCGACATGCCCCGGGAGTTTTTTTCCGACCCGGATTTGGTAGAGCTTTGTCGCGGACTTTCCCCAAACATCCATTTTGGCCGAATTTTAACTGGAGATGCTTTCATTACCGGGGCACAACGTGACGACCTTATTAACCGCTTTGACCCTTTGTGCGTGGATATGGAAAGTGCTGCAGTGGCACAGGTATGCTGGTTTTTCCAAACTCCCTTGCTGATTATCCGCTCTCTTTCGGACAATGCAGATGACGATGCCGGCGATGTATATGAGCAGAATATTGCCAACAGCTGCAAAACCGCCGCCGGTGTTCTTCAGGTTGTATTGCAAAAATTGGCTCAATAGTCAAGACCCCCTTCTATTTGTATTACAATGCTTGTTTTTTTGTTCAATACTAGCTTTTTTCTTGCAAATTCAACAAAAAAATGTTATACTTACTTTAGTTATAAATAAAATTGTTAATAGTTTTTGGGTTATAAAATAAGGTTTTTACAGCTAAGTTTTAAAAACAGAAAGGTGTACCAATCATGACCGACAGAGTTGGCATATTTTTAGTTTCAGAGGTTGGCAGTAATGAATTTTATTTTACCCTTAAGGCCACAAACGGTGAAGCTATTGGTATTAGCCAGAGCTTTTTAACCTATTCTGCCTGTATAGACGGTATCAATAGCGTTCGAAAATATGCCGCCACTGCAGAAATGATTACCCAAGGTGAAGCAAAATACCCAAAGTTTGATATTTTTACCGATGATGTTGGAAAATATCGCTTTTGCCTTTATGATGCTGATGCAAACGTCATTTTAGCTAGCGGAGCTTATACCACCAAAGCCAGTGCTATCAATGGATGCGAAGCAGTAAAAAAATACTCTCCTGCAGCCGTGGTGGAAGAACAGGACAATTCGTGATTTAAAAAGATGACAATGCTTACAAAATAATTTTGAAAGCATTGTCATCTTTTTTCTTTTTTCTGCATATACTACATGGTATCGCTATCCGCAATGGCCGGAACTATCCGGCCTTTCTTTGACGATTTTGCCAGTAAAAATAACAGGATCGTGCCTGAACAAGTGGATTCCTAATTATTTTTTGGTGCATCGTAAGAATACGGCGGAGCGTTTGAAGCTACGAAAAGGAGGACGATGGTATGCAGGAGTACAACTACAACATCGATGAGGAATTTGAGCGTCCTACGTCCTGTAGCGGACAAAAGGACTGGTTTGCAGTAGAGGGGGATTTGGATGACTTCATCTTCTATGACCCCTCAGGCTGTGAAGGACCGCTGTATTCAGACTTATAGCTTTTATATTCATCATGCAAACGTAACGATGCGCATGTAATAGAGTAAAGAATCAGATGGAATACGGCTGGTCAGCCAAAAAAAACACCGTCACAATCCTTGCAGGGATGTGACGGTGTTTTTTCATATAAAATAATACGAATGATTGCCCTAATTATCGGGGCTGTACCTTACAGTAGTCGGCAACGGCGCCTGCTTTTGCCTGCAAAATTTCCAGACAAAGACCATCGGGTAGCCTAATCCAGTTATGTCCCTGGGGCATTTCGGTTACGCCGCGAGCGTATGCCTTTTCCAGCACAGCGTCCATATCTTCTACCATAAAGCCAATGTGTGCCATTCTGCCCTCGGGGCCTTTAAACTCAGGGTCGTTACAAAGCTGAATACCACCGTGGAAAAATACCTGACGGGGATTTTCGGCGTCACCCTGAATTTCACGGATAGAAAGACCCAGCACTTCTTGAAAGAAGCTGATGTGCCAGTGAACATCACTAACGTAAAACGCAACATGATCAACAAAAGATGCTACTTTAAATTCCATGGTTCATCTCCTTTTAGAGGTACGAAATTACGGCGGATCATCCTGGAGGACTCACCGCCGTAACTTATTATGAGCTAAATTGAATCAATAGTCAATTATTTACCAATGCTTGCCAGATAATTGGTCTGGAACTCGGTCATAAATGCCTTAGCCTCGTCTGCGGTGAGGTAGTTGGAAATGAGCTTGTTCTTCTCCAGATAGTCGGTCTTCCACTTGTCGCTTTCAGAAACAGCCTTCAGGGTCTCGCTCCAGAAAGCAACTGCTTCGGGGCTCATATCCTTAGGTCCAATAACGCCGCGCCATACAGGAACTTCAACATTGTTGTAATCGCCAACTTCACTCAGGGTAGGAGCATCAGCCAGGTTGCCGGAGTATCTCTCGTTAGAAAGAGCCAGGATGGGGGTAATTTTCTTAGCCTCTACATACTCGGAAGCAGCAGCAGGTTTAGAAATAAGGACATCAACATGGCCGCCCAGCAGAGCGGTAATCGCATCACCGGTACCGTCATAGGTGATATAGGAAAGCTCTTTTTCGGTAACACCCAACTCTTTGATCAGCGCTTCGTAGGTAGCAACGTCGTCGCCCTTGGAGCCGCCCATAACAACATTGGTGCCAGCCTTAATGGCATCCAAAACTGCCTTGAAGTCAGCATACTTGCTCTTTTCAGCATTGATGAACAGTAGCTGCTTATCAACAGCCATGACAGCAATGGGGGTAAAGTTTTCAATGCGGTTGTCAGTGTTCTTCAGCATGGGCATCAGGTCGCCGCTGTTAAAGGTCAACAGGGTATGATCAGCAGCATCGCCCTTTTTGGTCTGAGAAACTTTCAAACGGCCTACTTCGCCGCCGCCATCTGTCAGGTTGTTTACCAGGAAGGTCTTGCCTACCAGATTGGAGGTGGTCATAATATCAGAAATCATTCTGGTGTAGATATCGCTGCCGCCGCCGGGGCTGGAGGTAACAATCCAATCGATATCCTTAGAAGGTTCCCAACCTTTGGGTGTTTCGGGAGCGGGTTCGGAAGAGCCACCGGAAGCGGGAGCAGAGCTGCTGGAAGCAGGAGTGGAAGAGCCGCAGCCGGCCAGAAGCATGGTCATGCAAAGCACAACAGCAAGCAACAGTGCCAATGTTCTTTTCATCATTTTTTCCTCCAATATTATCTCGTATAATTTTTGTCCTTTTTCACCTTAAAAAAGGACTATATTCTACCGTAAAACATACGGTGGAATCCTTTTTATTTGACTGCTGCAGGAGCAGTCCGGGAAAACTTATGCCAAAGCCACTTTGCTATGGGGAACAGTATCATTCCAATGAGCATAATCATTAAAAAACATGAAATTGGCTTTGTAAAGAAAATCGAAATACTGCCCTGAGAAATGATAAAGGCCTTGCGCATGTTAGATTCCAAAATGGGAGCCAGTACAAAAGACAACAACATGGGCGCCGCAGCGTAATGATTCTTGCTCAGGAAGTACCCGGCAATGCCCGAAAGCAGCATGACCAGCACGCCGTACATGGAGTTACTGGTGCTGTATGCACCCACAAAGCAAACCACTGTAATACATGGAATCATGTATTTGACAGGTACGGACAGAATCTTGATAAGAAAAGGTATTACGCCCAAAGAGATTGCCAATGCAATGAGGTTTGCCAAAAATAAAGATGCAATAAGACCCCAGGCAAATTCCGGTTCCTTTTCAAAAAGCAGGGGTCCGGGGTTAAGCCCCCACATCATCAGTCCACCCAGTAGTACTGCACCTGTACCGGAGCCGGGAATACCCAACGCCAGCAGCGGAGCAAACGCACCAGCCGCTGCACCGTTATTGGCCGATTCACATGCAGCAATACCTTCTACGGCACCGGTGCCCAAAGGCTCTTCATTTTTAAAGGCCTTTTGGCTTGCATAACCAAGGAAAGAAGCCGCAGTAGCACCCGCACCAGGTAGCACACCCACAAAGGTCCCCAAAAAGCCGGTACGGATAGAGGGCATGAGCAAGCGCTTAAACTCGTTTTTGCTCAAAAGGCTTTCCCGAAGAGTAAGCTTTGCTTTTACTGCCTGCGCCTGGGTATTGCGCCCTTCCATCAGCTTAATGACCTCGGCAAACCCTACTGCACCAATGACAAATGGAACAAAGGGGATACCGCCCATGAGGTGAATATTGCCAAAGTTGTAGCGGGGGCTACCCGTGAGGGTGTCCATTCCGATACTTGCCAAAAGAATGCCGACCATGGTAATCACAACACCTTTGGTGGGATTTTCGCCCACCAGCCAGCCAATAGAGGTCATGGCAACCAGCAGCAGGGCCGTCATTTCGGCAGGGCCGAAGTTAAGACCCAAATCTGCAAGAGCCGGACCCATAAAGGTAAGTATCAACATGCCTATGGCGCCGCCAATAAAGGATGATATGTTAGAAACAAGCAGTGCCTGACCGGGGCGTCCTTTTTGGGTAGCCATGGGGTAACCATCCAGTGTGGTCATTACCGCGGGGCTGTCACCGGGAATATTAAGAAGAATTGCAGAAAATGCGCCGCCATACATATTGGAATAATAAAGTGCGCCTAACATAATAATGGCTGTGGTGGGGTTGAACTTGTAGGTAAGCGGCAGCAAAAGTGCAACTCCCGCAAGAGAACCAATGCCGGGCATAGCGCCTACAATAAGGCCCAAAATGGCGCCCAAGAGGCATGCCCCTAAATTTTGTATACTGAATACCGTGGCAAAGCCCATAAGTAACATTTGAAGATTTTCCATCTGTATACCCTCCCCTTTAACCCAGCAAAGCTTCTAAGATGAAACCTTGCGGGAACGGAACACCCAGCCAGACAACAAACACACCATATACAATTGCCATAATTGTGGCAAGTACAATAAGAGTTTGCTTCCAGGGTGTTTTTTCTACAACTCTAAGCCAAAGAATGACATAGAGAATAATGGCGGGTATCATACCTATTACAAAGGTAAGGGCAAAAATGCCAAGACCTGATAGGATAACCAGATAGTTTTCTTTTGGATAAACCGGAGCTTTGTCTCGGAAAGACTGGAAGAAGGCCAGAATGCTGACCGCAAGCAGTACCACTGAAATGATGGTTGGAACAAAACCCTTGGTGGGGCCTTTGTCCACATCCCAAAAGCCATACTTTGCAATGCCGATATAGAGGAACACTAACGCCAGTAGACCAGAACTTAGAGGAATGATTTGCTTGGAAATTTTGACCACGATCTTTACTCTCCTTTACCAACACGTACTGTGCAACCAAAGAATATCGCCAACAAAATTGCCCGAACATTACTGTATCTTGCCTGTTCGTAACCGCTTGTTCCGCAAAGCCATGATGCGGCCTTGCTTTTCTGACCTTCTTTCCACATTTTGTCCTATTCAGTTGTAAGGTGCAATGAGAATTTGATTCATTGTTATGTCTAATAAGTGGATTTGCACCACTGGATTAGCAACTTAGTTTTATGCCTTCTTTACCTTGCGAATAACTGTTTTGACAATGGGGAACAAAATAATACCAAACAAAACAGCAAGCAATACACAAGAAATAGGCTTTTCAAAGAAGATGGACACGCTACCCTGAGAGATAATAAACGCCTTACGCATATTAGACTCCAGAATAGGAGCAAGAACAAAGGACAGCAGCATGGGAGCCACAGAGTAATCGTTCTTGTTTAGGAAGTTTCCAACAATACCGGAAAGCATCATTACCAGCACACCGTACATAGAGTTGCTGGTGCTGTATGCACCCACAAAGCACACTACGGTAATACAGGGAATCATATACTTTACAGGCACAGAAAGAATTTTAATGAGAAATGGGATAATTCCCAGTGCAATAAGCAAAGTCAGCAGGTTTGCCAAAAATAGAGAAGCAATGAGGCCCCAGGCAAACTCAGGCTCTTTGGTAAAGAGCAGAGGACCGGGGTTAAGGCCCCACATCATAAGTCCTCCCAGCAGCACTGCGCCGGTACCGGAGCCGGGAATACCCAAAGCCAGCAGGGGTGCAAACGCACCGGCGGCGGCGGCATTGTTGGCTGCCTCGCAGGCGGCAATGCCTTCTACAGCGCCGGTTCCCAGCGGTTCTTCACTCTTAAAAGCCTTTTGAGCTGCATAGCCCAAAAATGCACCTGTGGTGGCACCTGCACCAGGCAAAACGCCTACAAAGGTACCCATAAAGCCTGATCTAATTGCAGGAGGTACCAAACGGCGGACATCATGTCTGGAAAGCATACTTCCGCGGATAGTAAGCTTTTGGTTGACTCCGCCCTCTACAACCTTGTTGCGTTCCTCCATTAACTTGATAACCTGGGCAAAGCCAACGGCACCAATGACAAAAGGAATGAAGGGAATACCACCCATGAGGTGGATATTACCAAAATTGTAGCGGGGGCTTCCGGTAAGAGTATCCATACCAATGCTGGCAAGCAAAATACCCAGCATGGTAATCACAACGCCCTTAGTGGGGTTTTCTCCAACCAGCCAGCCAATAGAGGTCATAGCAACCAGCAGCAGAGAGGTCATCTCGGCGGGGCCGAAGTTCAGACCCAGGTCTGCCAGAGCTGGTCCCATAAAGGTAAGGATAACCATACCAATGGTACCACCGATGAAGGAGGCAAGGTTTGCGGTAAACAGTGCCTGACCGGGACGACCGCGCTTGGTTGCCATGGGGTAACCGTCCAGTGTGGTCATAACTGCGGGGCTGTCACCGGGAATATTGAGCAATATAGCAGAAAACGCTCCGCCGTACATGTTGGAATAATACAAAGCTCCCAACATGATAATTGCAGTGGTGGGGTTAAATTTGTAGGTCAGGGGCAGCAGCAGCGCAACACCGGCCAAAGAACCGATACCAGGCATAGCACCCACAATCAAGCCCAGAATAGCACCCAGCATACATGCGCCTACATTTTGCAGGGTAAAGACAGTGGCAAAGCCACCAAAAAGCAGTTCAAAATTTTCCATTTGTCTTTCCCTCCTTAACCTAACAGCGCTTCAAAGATAATACCTTCGGGGAACGGCACCCCAAGCCAGAACACAAACACACCCAGAACAATGGCCATAATAACCGCCAAAACAATTAAGGTTTGTTTCCAGGGGGTTTTCTCCACCAATTTAAGCCACAAAATAACATAGATGATGATGGTGGGAATCATACCGATGAGGAAGGTAAACGCAAAAATACCGATACCCGCAAGAATAACCAAAAAGTTTTCCTTGGGATAACTGGGCTTCTTGTCTTTAAAGGACTGCAAAAAGGCAAGAACGCTGATGCCCAGCAAAATGACGGAAATAATGGTGGGAACAAATCCGGGGGTAGGGCCCTTGATTTCATCCCAGAAGCCAAACTTGCTTAACCCGGTATAGATAAATACCAAAGCAAAAGCAGCTGTAAGCAGAGGAATGATTTGTTTTGATCCAAACTTCATTTTTTCTTTCTCCTGTTTTTGCTGTGTTAAATATTATGCATAGGGCGGAATGTACCAATACATCCCCGCCCTTTCTGCATAAACCCTCTCACGCTCCTTAAAACTTTAGCATAGCTTACTGCTATATCTGCCATCTGCTGCGGCTTTGCATCAGCGCGCAGGCATTAAGACATTAAACATATCGCATTCATTAAAATACCATAGTGCTTGTAGTTTGCCAGAGCCCGAGAGGGCTAATTCCTTAAATATTCAAAGACTGCATGGATGCAGTAAAAATTATGCCTTACGGCTGGCCAAAGCCATACGGCTTGCCATCTTAACTGCATTAGCAAATGCAGAAGGGCTGGCAATGCCTTTGCCGGTAATGTCATAAGCAGTACCATGTGCGCAGGTAACAATAGGTGCAGGCAGACCGCCGGCAATGGTGATGCCCTGATCAAAGCCTTTTAGTTTCAAAGCAATCTGACCCTGGTCATGGAACATGGTTACAACACCATCAAAATCTCCGCGGAAAGCTTTGATAAACAGAGTGTCGCTGGGGAAAGGGCCCTGTGCATCAATGCCCATTTCTTTTGCTTTTTCAATAGCGGGAGTGATTACATCAATCTCCTCGCGGCCGCACATGCCATGCTCACCGGCATGGGGGTTCAGTGCAGCAACACCCAGGCGGGGCTTTTCAATGCCGGCTTTTTTCAAGGTGTTCTGGCATAGAATTTCGGCGCGCAGAATGGTTTCAACAGTAAGGTGATCACTGACTTCCTTAATGGGAATATGGCTGGTGGTACGAGTAGTCCACAGGTCTCCGCAGACATTAATTTCACCAAAAGGATCGGTGTGCTGGAAGAGATTTGCCAGCAGGTGGTGTTCGCTCTCAAACTTACAGCCGCCCATCTTCATGCCGGTTTTGTTAAAGGGAGCAAAGCAGAAGCCTTCAATCTCACCGTTCTTATAAAGCTCAACAGCAACCTCAATGGCATTGATAACAGACTTGCCGCAGTATGCGCTGGCTTCCTTCATTACAACCTCAGCGGGGTCTTGGTCGTTCTGATCCAGAATGGGGAGTCCACGGGTCCAGTCAGCTTCACTGAGCTTAGAAATTACATAGTGAGGAACCTCTTTACCAATGACCTTGAGTCCTTCCTCAAAAATACGGACATCTCCGATGACCACAGGGCGGCAATACTGCTCATAAAAATTGTCAGCAGCAAGCTTTGCTACAAGTTCAGGGCCAACACCGCTGGAGTCCCCCAATAAAATTCCGAGAATAGGCATAGTGTTCATTGCAGTAGTTCCTTTCGTTATAAGAGGTAATGACGCCAAAGCGTCCAGTTTACACCCGTAATAAGTAGCAAGATGCATGCCACTTCCTATTTTCACTATTTTTTTCAGCGTTATATCCAAGATAAGCCCCTGTAAATTTGTATCTATTAACCAATAGTTTGGTCAAACATAACAATTGTATTCTCAGTTACTTAAACCACCTTAAGTGTTCCTTCTTAGATTGCATGTTACATATGTGTAACATATTGAAACGCAATGAAACTATTTGTTTCATTGCGTTCAGCCCACTGTCAGTTTGTTAAATTTTTAATTATTTTTAGATACTTTTTTTATCAAATATACAATCCTTATATTATTTATAATTTCTCTTCATAAGCTTTTAGTTTACGCCACAATGTTGTGCGGCTAATACCCAAACGTTTTGCAAGCTCCGTCTTATTAATACTGCCTTTTGCAAAAGCCATTAACAACCGGTCCTCTTCGCTTAAGGTGCTTCCTTCAGATAAACCAGGAGTAAAGCCAGTAGAAAAACCAGATGTCGGTACAGGTTGGGCAGGAGATGCCATAGACTCGTCATAAAGGCCTGCTGCAAAAATGGCAGCCTCATCGATAATGCCGCCACCGCCAAGCACCACCGCACGTTCACTAAAATTTTTCAGCTCCCGCACATTGCCGGGCCAAGGATATTTACGAAGGAGTTCCATAGCATCATCTGTTACTTCCGGTTCCGGTACACCCACACTGCGTGAGTTCAGTTCCAAAAAGTATCGAAATATGCCTTCAATATCTTCCGGGCGCTCTCTTAGTGGCGGTATACGAATACTGAGCAGATTGATACGATAAAACAGATCGGGGCGGAACTGGCCGTTTTTCAGCTTTTCCCGAATGTTGATATTGGTAGCCGAAATGATACGGACATCAACAGGTACTACCTTATTATCACCAATACGCCGAATTTCTTTTTCCTGCAGTACACGTAGCAGCTTTGCCTGCAGGGTAATGGGCATTTCACCAATCTCGTCCAAAAAGATGGTACCCTTATGTGCTTGTTCAAACAAACCTATTTTGCCACCCTTTGATGCACCGGAAAAAGAGCCCTCGGTATAGCCAAAAAGCTCACTCTCCAAAAGCTGCTCGGGCAATGCAGCACAGTTGATTGCCACAAAAGGCTGACTGGCACGGTTGCTGGCATTGTGGATGCTCTGGGCAAACAGTTCTTTGCCGGTACCGGTCTCCCCCATTACCAACACGTTGGAATCTACCTTACTGTATTTATAAGCGGTGGCAATCCACTGCAGCATTACAGGGTTTTGTGCCAGAATGTTGTCAAAATGGTACCGCGCTGCCAGACCCTTGCCACGCAGCTGTTTACGAATACGGGATTCTGCCTCTCGTATCTCCTCTGCATTCTGAAAGGTGAGCAGCACGCCGGCTTCCTGGCTATCCACCACAATGGGAGCCCGGCTCACCAGCATTAACTTATCGTCAATGGTCTTAAGCTGCTGAGATTCTTCCTTGGTCTGCATGGTTTCTATCCAGTCCGAATCATTTAACAGCTGTTGGATATGATATTTGTCGCCGGGCTGGCCGGAAATATGAAAGGTGCGGTATGCCTGACTGTTCATAACTATCACGTTGCCGTCACGGTCCACGGCAACTATTGCGTCTTTGCTGTTATTAAGCAGTGTACGCAGCAGGTTGGTGCGGGTACGTTCCAAGTTCAGGCTGCGTGCAGTATTCAATGCTTCACTGACAGCCCTTTCTATCGCCTCTTCACCGGTACGTATCTGTACGGCATGCAGCCCCAGACGTTCGCACAGGCGGCACACTGTCAAGCCACCAATAATGCTTTGGATGCCTTTTGCATGAATATCCTCCACCACTGTCTGTGCATCATTTTCTGTGGAAATATAATAAGGACGGATGGGAATTCCGCTGATCTCTTCCAGCTGGCCGGTGCGGCAGATATTGGTTCCCGGCAAAACCAGGGCAATTTCTCTTTTGCCCCCGCGTCTGCGGCATTCCACCAGTGCATTGATAATATCATCGCTGGTAACGGGTATCTCAACAAAATGAATTTCAGGCAGCGCCTGGTGAATGGCTTGTCCGGTAATACCACGGGCTATAATAATATTGTAGGTTTTGCAATTTTGTACCATTTCCTCGTTGGTACCATAGATATGGGTAATCTCAACCAGCACATCCTGCATTTCTATTTTACTGATGTATTCTTCAAATCTCGCCTGTAACTCCTTATAGGGCACAATCAGCAATATTTTTATCATGTTAGCAAGCCCCCTTTCCCATTCTTTTTTCTACAGCCATTTTGCCCGCAGTGTAAAAGCTTTTCTTTTTTATTATAGCAAAGGACCAGAAAATTTGCATCCTTTATCCTCAATCTCCTAAGAAACAGCTGCCACCTACTTTATCACGGCAGAAATAAAGCTTTGTCTATTTAAAATCTTTGTATTGTATGATAAAATTGGTTGAAACCCAAAGGAAAGGAAATCATTTGTTGCGAACAATACAATATTCTATAACCAAAGCCGAGGCCGGTAAAACGGTAGAGCAGTTTTTAAAATCGCAGGGTATTTCTCAACGGGTCATCATTGCCCTTAAAAAGCTTCCGGACGGTATGCTGCTGGACGGTGCCCATGTCCGCACCATAGATCCACTGACTGTGGGCAGTATTCTGCAGATCAATTTGCCCCAGCCAACTAAGCGAATCCCCCTTTGTGATGTTCCTGTGCCGGTTTTATACGAGGATGAGGATATCCTTATTTATAATAAGCCTCCCGATATGCCCTGTCACCAGTCGGGTGGGCATATCTTTGGCACCCTGGATGGTGTGTATGCAGCCCACTGTGTCAAAGTTTCCGGAGTTCCCCGGCCTTTTCGTCCCATCAACAGGCTGGATAAGGACACAACCGGTGCCGTGGTTGCAGCACAAAACCAAATTGCAGCCGGCAAGCTGTGGAAAGCAGTAGAAAAACGCTATCTGGCAGTGGTAGAAGGCGTGCCCAATCCTCCGGCGGGTGTTATTGACCTCCCCATTGAGCGTGAAATGCCCATGGAAATTAAGCGGATTGTCTCTCCTGATGGTCAAGAGGCTGTTACACGGTATCGTGTGCTGGCGCAAAATAACGGACGGGCCCTGGTAGCTTTTCAGTTGCTGACAGGCCGCACCCATCAAATCAGAGTGCACATGGCATGCCGGGGTTGGCCCTTGGTGGGCGACCCGTTATATGGCATGGCCAGTGAAGACATCAGCAGACAGGCTTTGCACTGTGCATGGGTCTCTATGCCTCATCCCCAAAGCGGTACCCAGATTTCGGTAGCAGCTCCCCTTCCTCAGGATTTTTCTTCCCTGCTGACCAAGTATTCCATTTCTTGGAACGAGCCGGAATGGTCTTCTCTTTTTTGTAATTTTGAGTAAATTGCTTTGTATGTTGCCAATTACTTACCGGTATAATAGTAAAACGAGTATTTATCAAGTGTTTATATACTTGTGCATGTTTATAACCAAAACCAAGGCGCTTTAGAATCCTATTTTGACAATTGGCTTTATTCTCCATCTACCTTATATTACCTTGTCATTATTACAGTATCATACAATATAAATAAGGGAGTAATCTGCATGAAATATTCTATGGGAATTGATTTGGGCGGTACACACATCGGCTTTGCACTTTTGGATGAATGCTTTACACTCATCCAAAAGACATCCATTGATACACCCAAAGGGGTAACAGGGCCAGTACTGGCAGATACCATTGCAGCAGCTGCCAAAGAATTTGCCAATACCTGCAATATTGATTTGAGTGATTTGCAATGGATTGGCATTGGTGCTCCCGGGCATGTGGATTCCGACACCGGAGAGCTTATTTTTGCCTGTAACCTGGGGCTTTCCAACAGCCCTCTTTCTGCCCTGCTGGAGGAACGCACAGGCTGTAAAGTGTATATTGGAAACGACGCCAACGCTGCTGCCTACGGCGAAGCAATGGTAGGTGCGGCCAAAGGCGCTTCTTCCTCTGTTACGGTTACCTTGGGCACGGGGATTGGAATGGGCATTGTCTTTGGTAACAAAATTCATGTGGGCTATCACTTCTGTGCAGGAGAAGGTGGCCATATGGTCATTGTGGCCGGGGGACGCGCCTGCAATTGTGGCCGCCGTGGCTGCTTTGAAACCTACGCCTCTGCCACCGGGCTTATCCGCAGTACCAAAGAAGCCATGGAGCAGCACCCCGAATCTCTGTTGTGGAAGCTATGCGGCGGCAACATTGAAAAGGTCAATGGGCGCACCGCTTTTGACGCAAAGGAGCAGGGCGATACGGTTGCTGTACAGGTGGTAGATGAATACATCTATTATCTGGCCTGCGGTATTGTTAATATTATTAATTTACTGGAACCAGAGATTATCTGCATTGGCGGCGGCATCAGCGCCCAGGGTGAAGCCCTGATGGAACCGCTGCGCAAGCTGGTCAAACAGGAACAGTACAGC
>JAEYXR010000131.1 GCA_023431215.1 Bacillota bacterium | reverse complement strand
TCTTTTACAGGTCCCCTATCACCGTCTGCAACTATTTCTCTAAACTCACGCTCTACGGTAAATTTACCGCCGCCACGTGTCAAAGCGATTGCGGTTTCTCCAATGTAGAACACGCCTGTGCCAAGCACGATACCGTCTGCGGCATTGGTTATTGCTGTAGCAGTTTCCACCGTCCACGGCTCTGTGGTTGTGCTTGCGGTTTCGTTGGTATTGTCATATACGGCGGTAAACACAAGCTCTGCCACTGTGTCATCCTTGTCAGCAAATGTCCAGTCGATATTTCCAAGATTGATTGCATTAGGAAATGCAATTGTAATCGCTGTGCCGTTCTTGGTTTTACCGATCCACTTTACCGCCTTGTAATCAGCGGCAGTAATGGCTCCTGTGCCTTGATATTTTGGCATTTAATCACCTCACATATATTTGTGCTTGAATTCTCACAAGCCTGTGCTTTATGTTTTTATCTTCATCCGGAACCGAAAGCCGTGTATCTAAGTAAAACGTTGGGGATATCACAGAACTGGTTGTGTCGGTAACTGCATTGAATAGCAACTCTACATTATCAGCTAGCATCTCAATTTGTTCTGTATTGGTATGCCATATGTCGATGTCTATCAGGTAATCAAACCTAATCAAATTGGGATTGCTGCCACTTTTAATTATAAAAACAATATGCGGGTACAGTTTACTGTCTCGTGCAATTTCATGAAACACATTGTCACATACCGTTTTAAGACGTGTATTTACTACTTTGCACAATTCGTTAATTTTCATCTGCTCCCCCTTGCATATCATCTTCGTCTATAAGCGCTAACGCAGCAGCTTCACTTTCAAGTGCGCTTAGATACTGACTTTCTATCTTCACAATTTCAGCTATATTTTCATACGCTGTATCATGCAAAAAGGCACGTTTCTTTTGCTTTGATGTCCCCAGTTCCTGCTCGGCACCGTACCACGTTCCATGCTTGATGCCTACTTGCAGATCACACTCTTTGCGGCGCGCCCAATATTGAAAAGCAGACGAACCTCCTCGGACGCGCTTAGAACTTCGCATACCCGGAAGCGTTTGTGCCTTTTCGTTGCACCTACGACAAATCAGTTTTCCTACATCACGCAGCGCAGCTCTCGTTAATTCCTGGATGGTGTATGACACTCTATCGCAACTTGAAATATACTCGATGCCGCCCTTTTTTAGCTTGATTACACTCTTTGGAACAGCCATTAGTTAATACCCCTCTTGCATACTATTTCAATGCCATTGCCGGAGCGGTATGTTCGAATAACGCTATACTCCAATGGTTCGATATCGCAATAATCTTGAAAAAACAATGTCTTTTCGCCTTGGTAGTCGTAATAATCAGCCAGTTTAAACTTGATTTCAGGCTTTAACCCAACTGCTTGTGCTTGATAGAATTCAGATTGACCAACACTGCTAAGCTCCGCGAATACTTCACGCAACACTATTGTATCGGTTGGGTTGCCGTAGTCATCTGTGCTTGTTGCTGTCGTTGATACCAACTTGATAATTTGGTCATACATAGCTGGTCCCCCACTTTTTCTTGCGCAGACAGTCTAATTGGTACTCCCAGGATACCTTATATCGTTCAAAGTTTTTATCGTCACTTAGCTCTTTTAGCGCAAAGGTAATAACAGCATTTTTTATTAGTTTATCTCCCTGAGTAATTACATTAGAGGGAACGCCTGCACGGATTAGCTCCGCACAGGCGTAATCTTCAATGCGCTGCAATTCGGTATCAAGTTTATTATAGCTGATTCTTTTTGCTGCTTTAATCTCGTCAACGAACATCAGCCCCACCTACCTTTATGCGCCGGTTGCAACAACGACAAAGCCGTTTTTAACAACAACATCTGCATCAATAAGGGTTTCACCCAATACAGACAACAGGCCTTCTGCAAACTTGTAATCTTCGGAAGTGCTGATTTCCACATCACCCCAAGATGCCAGCTCACAGTTGCGAGGATTGCCGTAAATCATGGTTTTTGTGGATGCAGTCTTGCAACCGTTGAAAGCAGCGCAGTTGCTGTTGATGACATAACGTACAGACAATCCGCCATCTTTAATAATACCTGTGTTCTCATTGCCGGAATCAGGGATTATCTCATAAACAGCTTTCTTTTCAGCTGTGCCACGAACATCACCAAAAGCAATAAGGTCGGTTTTGTTGAGAATAAGCACACCGCCGCCGATGCCCTCATCACCACCGTATGCAAAGGCAATTTCACGCAATGTTTTCTCCCCTACAGCTACACCGTTAGTAGCATCCTTGGCATAGACCTTTGCTACACACAGAGAGCTTGCATAAATAGCATCAACAATGGCTTTGCTTGCCTTCTTGCGCAGGGCGGTTCTGGCAGCTTGTACGACCTTGGTTTCGTACATCACAGGTGTTTGCTTTTTAAGCATTTTGGACACGTAGGACAGCACGTTAAAGGCATTGGGGGTGAGGTCAACGCTGCTAACGGTAATGTCGCCTGCATCAACGGCGGTACCGTCTGTTTTTGCAGATGCGGTAAGCCCAGAGGTAATGATGGGGACTTTATATGTACCCATGCCGGTGCAGTCGGTAGAGGTAACCATATCGACAATACTGGAAACTTCTACGCCGTACATGTCGTTAATTTCCTGCTGAACCTTTGTGGGCTTTGCAATGCCGGATGTGGTGGTAAGCAGAGAACGAGTGTTAAAGCAAATGCGATTTTTCTCCGCAAATGCCTGTGCACGTTTCTCTCTTTCAGTTAGCTGGCCGCCGCGCTCTTGGGGCTTGACTTCGGGTTCGCCTAAGCGCTGGCTTAAGTCCAGCTTCTGCTTAACGCTGCGCTCTTCGGCTTCCAACTCCTTAAGCTCAGTTTCCAACTCGCTCATTCTGGTTTCGTCTGCACCGTCAATCTCATTGGCGATCTCTCTTTTTCTTGCAAAAATTTCTGCTAGTCTTTTCTTATACATAATTCTTATTCCTTCCCTACTGACAATCTAATTTTGAGTGCTAACTTTCGCTTCGCAAGTTCAGCCGCCGCCTCACGTTGTCTTTTCTCCTGAGCATCCGCCTCCAGGATAAAAGTCTTGCGAGCATTTATTGATGTATCGTCATACGCAGGTATATCCACTGCGCTAACGTCGTACAACCTCTTAATTTTTCGGACATTCCATTGCAGATTATCTTTATCAAAGGATTCTTCTGCAATGGTAAATGCAAAGCTCATGCGGTCAATATATCCGCCTTGAATTTCTTCATATAACTTACGACCTTCTTCGGTGCCGTCAAGCCTTGCTCTAATGAATAATCCTGTATTATCTACATTTACTTGTAGAGTTTTGTTGCGGGTACGTGCCATTACTTTTCCGGTGTGATTGTAATTGAAAATAACATCTTCCATCTTGCAGGAATCAAATGCACCCCGGCAGATTTGCTCTTTGTATTGCTTGCCGCCTTCCTCCCATAGCACCGTAGGAGAATCAAAGGTGGCTGCATACCCCTCTACCCAAAGCTCCTGCCCACCTTCATTGTCCAGTGTCCGCACTTGAAATTCAAAGCGACGTTCAAGTAGTTTGTTTCTATCCATTTATTCATCTCCTGTTCCTGATTGATAGCCATCTTGATTCTCAGCATTAATATAATTTAAAGACACCTGCCGCTTGTCTCCATCCTCGATGGGCGTGTATCCCAGTAACTCACGCAGTTCATTTGCTGAGAATATGCCAAGCTCTCTTGTTTGGGCAATAATATTCACCCTTGTTTGATAGCTTGTTCCCATCATGACACCACCGGCAAAAACAATTCTGTTTCCAACATCTTTTTCGCGCA
Organism: Bacillota bacterium; assembly: GCA_023431215.1. GTDB lineage: Bacteria > Bacillota > Clostridia > Oscillospirales > Ruminococcaceae > Angelakisella. The sequence continues at coordinate 11,067 of JAEYXR010000131.1, read as the reverse complement.
TTGTAAAGCAAGCATTGGTGATAGCCTCTGAAAGCATTTCCCAGATAGGCTCAATTTTTGATTCATACCACGCAAGCCCGACTTGCTCAGTATATTTGGATTGTACAATTTCCTCAGGCGTTCGCAGGTATGTATAAATTCGATTGGCTATCTCTTTCATCTGCATAGCGTTTGCAGAGTAGGTATCGGCTTTCAGTGGCGTATACTCCTCCATACTGTCTATGCTGACTATACCGCCCTCTGTAGCAGCCTTTTTGAATCTTTCTGCAAATTTAAGCTGGCTTTCTTCAATGTCCTCTTTATCCAGCATGGCTATTTTATTTTTATGGAGGCCACGCACCTTATTGGATACGCTTAAGCACTCAACAAAGCCTTCATCAGATGCTTTGGTCATGTCGAGAACACTGTATATCGGTTCATTTCCATCACCAGATGCTTCTCTTGTGTTATAAAATTTGCGAATTACAACACAATCCTCAAGCGGCAATAGATTTGTGTTCCCTTCGTAGTCGGTAAAATCTACCGCATAGCCGCCGCCAATAACGGACCTGAATTCAAACCTCCTATAATCCACCGGGCAGATCATCTTTGGCGTAGTTCCATCCCAGTCGATGTAAGCAATTGCAGTGCCCTTGGTTTCCAGTTGGGCTATCATTTTGTATTTGAAATCAAAGCCACTCATAATCGGATTTGGACTTAGATTTAACAGCTTTGCATATGGGCTATTATGTACCACCTTTTGGATTCGCCCATCCTTATCCAATACAACATGCTTAGCCTGTCCCTTTGCACCATGTGAAGCAATACAGTCAACGGTAGCCCTGAATATATCCTGGTCCCAAACCTCACCGATGTACGGAGATGATTTTGTTGTGTATCCGTAGTAACTATTTGTTTTCCACCTAAACTTGGAAAAGAGCTTGCCGAAAATCCCCACTTTATCACCTCACATATTTCAAATATTCTTCTTCGTGGTTTTTGTAGCAGGTGTACGCATTCAGCAGCGACACCATACCATCTATTCTTTTGTTGCTGGCCAGCTTAACCGGTTGCTGGCTTTCGATGCCGTCTTTATTAAGTGACTTCTTGCCGGTATTGAGTAGGCACCACTGCAACATAGGGTTGTTATAGGCGATTCTGTGTTCTTGGAACATGCCCTTTAGCTCTTTCATGGGATATGTCCAGGTAAAAGGCCCTTGCCGTATCTTTTCCATGTTAAATCCCCATGTTTCCATTTCCTCCACCCAGTATCCCGATAGTGCAGCATCGTATCCTATCCATAGTGGACGTATATTAAACTGCTTCACCATTCTTACAAACCATTCTGTGACTGCTTTAAAATCAACCGTTGCACCCTCGCACTCATGCAGCCAACCTTCGTTAACCCACTTGCGATAAGGCGCTTCGCTTTTGCTATTCGCTGCAACGGCATCAATTCTTGATTTTGGAAGGAAATACTTTTGCAGCACAAATATCCTTGTATCGTTTGGGCGTTTTACCAGCAGCGTCGCGCAAGTAAGGTCTGTTGTCGCTGACAGGTCACACCCGCCAACTGCATATGATTTTGTCAAAAATTCTTCTGACAAATCATGCTTGCAGCTGATAGACTCCTCGTATTCCAGCCAAGTTCCAAACCCATTCTCAGGTAAATTAAAATCCTTGGTCATTACAGTAGGTAAGAACGATGGATCACGCTTTGCTTTGTCAACAAAGCCCTGTAATGTGCTAAGCTTTTTTATCTTTCCAAGTCCCGGGTTGGCTTCTCCCCAGTGTGCAGGGTCTTGCCATGTGTCACGGTTGTTTAGTTCGTAAATGAGCGGCAATGTTTTGTAATCCTCGTACCCCGGAACCCATAAAGCAACGTTAGAACAGTAATTGTATTTGTCATCAAAGAAGCCTTCACGGACAAATCCATTTGTGCTGATAAGCCATGCCAGTGGGTTGTCACGCATTGACTGGCCTTGTATCATTACATCATAGAGTGCCGATGTTTTTGCAGCGTGAAACTCATCTTGACTAAAAAAGGACGGGTTTAATCCGTCCATTGTAGAGGTGTCCGCCGCTAAGCACTTGATAAAGCCCATGTTAAACGGCGTATAAATATCTGATTGTCTTTTTTTGCTGATTGCGCGAAGCTCGGGTGATTGAGTGCGCATATTTACACATTCCGTGTAGATCAGGCTTGCTTGGTCTTTTTTATTAGCTGTACAGTAAACTTCGGGGCCTCCTTCATTATCATTTAGAAGAACGTCCCATTCTACCGCAGCAGTTTCTGTACTTTTACCGCATTTTCTGCCCCTTATGTCAACAACTTCTTGTATTCGGCGATAATCTGTTTCTATTTCCTTCCAGCCAAAAACAAGTTGAATTTTCGCCTTTTGAAATGGCTCTAATTGTACCGGATTACCTGCAAATTTGCCCTTTGAGTGCTTACAAAATCTTTCAATAAATTGGATATGCTTCTCGCCCTCAGCTTCGTTAAAGTAGTATGGGAAGTTTGCAGGAGGATGAAGCATCCAAGAGCATTCACGCTCATATACAGCTTTTACCTTGTCAGAAACGACTTCCGCACCACTTTTTATCATACTGAGGTATTCTTGTGGCCAATTCATCGGTTTATAAAGTCCATTATGGCAGCACCTGGTATATTTGCATCGTTATTCGGCAGTAATTCGGTAAGTTGTTTGATGATTTTGCTGTAGGTATTAATGGATTTGTCGTAGCTCTCAACGGCAGCTGACTTCTTGAAGCCTTTTTGATTTGCACCGTTTTGGTATTCTTCTACAAATCCATCTCTTTTTACAATAAGTGCCATTTCTTCAAGAATAACCGCCTGAAATGCTGCGTTTTCTATCAGCTTTTCAACGGTTTTCTTTTTATCTTCATCCACATTGGCAAAGATAGTATTAAGTCTCTTAATTTCAGACTTTATCTTTTGTGTCCGCTTCTTTTCCGTCCAGATATGCTCAAACATTACCTACACCCCCTTCACGCACGATAGTTAGTTCTAATTGAGGCCCCCTTCGGTCCCTTAGGTATAAAAAATATATTAACCCTACCGGGGGGTTATATTGCCGTTGCTGTCAAAGTAATATGTTACTTCACATTCATTTTGCTTCTGATGCTTTGCCTTATGACATTGAAAGCATAATGACATAAGGTTGCTTGGACTGACTGTTACTGCTGGGTTGTTTATATTCTCTGGCCTTAGATATTCTATGTGGTGTACTTCTTCTGCCGCCCTACCGCATTCAACACATCTGTAGTTGTCTCGTTTAAGAGCATATTCCCTTGCACATTGCCATGCCTTTGATTTATAAAAAGCCTTCGCAAACTCTTTAGCCATCACATTTACCTGCATACTCTACCAGTGTAATCAATATTTTATAATCTCTATCAGTTAGCGTCCTACCTGTAAGTTTTTCTGTGAATGCTACAACAGGTTCATACTTTTCTGGTACGGTCTGCTTTCTTGGCATCGGTGGAGCACTGCGGGTAGGCTCTGGTATAAATGGCATTGCAACATCACCTCCATGGCATTAAAATAGCCCCACCGTTTTATCGATGAGGCTTCATACTTTTTATGCTACTAGTATACCACGAAAATTCCCGCTTTTTTTCCCTTCTTTTTCCCATCTTTTATTTACAGGTCCACAATGCCAAACATGGACAGAGTAAACTTCTTTAGCGCCATATCTTTTATGCGATAAATCTGTGTTTTTTCATATCCCAATTCATGGCAAAGTCTATCTATGTAGTCCCCGGTACGTTCGACGTAGAAGCGACTTAGAACTAGCTTTTCTTTGTCTGATAGGACTTTTAGGCCGGATTCAATGCGTTTCACCTTATGATTGGCAATGCGCAGGTTTTCTTCTAACCGTCCTCTTCGGTCGATATTATTAATCATTCTATCTTCATAGCCATTGCCACCACCCTGCACTGGTGTCCTATCAAACCTTGTTCCCTTTGTGATTTGCATTTCTATTTCTAGGTTTTTGATTTCTTCCGACAGGTTATGTAGGCTGCTCTGTACACTCTGGTATTCCTTCAGGTCCTGTACTGCATTGTACTTCCAATCTGCCACACTATCACACTCCAAATCTTTTTTGAATTTTTCGCCATCTGTTATAAAATTCTTCATGCCAGATGGGTTCAATTATGTCGTCCCGCTTATTATGTATTTCTATCTTGTACCTTTTGTTGATGCCGTCCCGGACTTGATACACTGCACAGCGGAAGGAACCTTCATTGATAAACCCTAATGTTTCTGCACATTCTTTTGCGGTGCCTGTTGCAAGCAGTGCTCCGGTATTGGTCTCAAATACTGTGTATATTGTCATGTTGACTCCTTGGCAAGTTTATATAGTTGTTCATTACTCCACCGCCTTTTTATAAAATGTCATGTGCTCCAGGTATATGGTCTTTTTGCCTACATACTGGCACCAGTCGTTTTCCAATCGTGCACCGCGGCTACCGTACCAGTCTGGAAGAAACGCTACTATATCAGCTGTGTCCATCATGGCAAAGCAGATACGCATATATTCTGCCGGTGTCATGCCGGCAGGTAGGTCTGCTGGATTTAACACGGAGAATCCTTCCCTCACTAAGGCTGCTTTGGCAATGCTGAATTTTTTCCTGTATTCTTTATCCCCGGAGATTTTTCCGGCTATGTAGCACACCCTGTCGTCATCTTTTGTGAATCCATCACACCCATTGTTAGCAGCTGGGCATACCTGCGGCCCTGGGTCCTGTTTAAAAGGGCATTCTTTGCTAAAGCACATCATCCTTTGCACCTCCCAGTAGCAATTGACCACCCTTGTAGGCTTGATATAGTGTGTTTCCTTTGCCGTCCGTAAGGTACGGAAGGAATACTTCATCTACTTGGACATTTCCCGCTTCCACAAATGCCATTTGGGCTAGTACCCAATCGCGGATATTTCTCCATGCTGTCCGCTCTGCCTGTGCCCGGTCAACCTTTACCTTTTGCTTTACAAATACCGCAAGTACTCCGTCTATATTCGCCGGCAACTGGAAGCCCTGCGGGCCTGTACAAGTTTCTATGCCAAAGGTTACTGCAATGGGCTTTCCGGCATCGTCATAATCAATCATGATTTTCCGAGCACCGTTACGTGCCAGGGCACCTTGTATTTCACCTAGGCTGTCATATACATCAATTTTAGTTGTGTAGTTTTTTATTGGCATCCGACACCCTCCTGACCTTTAAAATGTCCCACGCAAAAAAGCTTTCGCAGAAGTGCTTTCCCTTGATTGTTAACCAGCGGCCGTTCTCTGATACAAAGATCACTGTACCCTTTACATTTCTTGCCGGCTGCCAGTCTACGTCTTTACTGGTTGGGGCATTCCAACTTCTTTTGGCTACTACAATATCTCCCGCTTTTAGCAATCCTTTTGCGCTAAGTAGCTTATTTGCATTTACCGGAACGTCCTTTGCTCTGCTCATATTGCATCAACCTCCCATCCGCTGCCGAATCTGGTCAATGCTTCCGGCTATTGCTGCCTGTAGCTTATCTGCCTTTTGTGGGTCCCTTGCTCTAATTCTCCCCAGTGTATCGCACAGCTTACCAAGACTGTCAATTGCTTGCCGGAAATACATATTCGCCTCTACCATGTCCTGGTCCTTTGCGGCTTCCAGTTTGCGCTGCAGCTCCTCCGCCTGTGCTTTAGCCTGGTCTGCTTCCGCTGAAGCTTTAGCAATCTGCTCCTTGGCTTCAGCCTCGGCTTCGGCTTTTATTTTGGAAATTTCTTCTTCCGGTATCTGCCCAGCGGTTTCCTCTAGTTCTGCTACGCGGGCCTGTGCCTGCTGGGCAATGGCATTGGCCTTTTCTATCAGTTCCTTGGCTTCTGCCTGTGCCTCAGCTTTGATACGCTCAATTTCTTCTGGAGGAATATCCTGTTCTTCTAACTCTGCAACACGCTGTTGGGCTTCCCCTGCTGCCAATCTGGCCTTATCTACCTTTATCTTTAGATTGGAAATCTCTTTGTCTGCCTTTTCTTTGGCAGCAGCGGCTTCTTTTGCCCGTTTTTCAGCTAATTCAGCCTTGTTTTCGGCTTCTGAAAGGCTATGTAAGGCCTGTTTGGCTGCCTGCTCTTTTTCTTCAATAATGCGCTTTAATTCCGCAACAGATATTTCTCCCATATCATTCTCTGCTACAATGGCCTCCCGTTCACCCTCCGGAACTGCTAAGAGGGCCACCGCCTGGGAGTAGGTCAAATTACCAAACGTTTGGGATTTTGGCGGTTTTCCCAACATTAGCTGTTCATCCCCGAATTCCTGATAAATACGCATCAGGTTATTTGCAGTGGATTGGGAGAATTCTACCTTGTCCCGGAGATAGTCCCCCCATGCCCCATGACCTACTAGCTCTTTTGCTTCACAGAGCCGGCGGCCTATCTGTATGGATGCCTCCAGCACCATTTTCTGGGTATTGTCACGAATGGTGATAATTTCTGCTGTTACAACTGATAGCTCCCGCTTTACTTCTAATTCCTGCATTTTACAATCCTCCTTAACCAGCTACCTTTATTTCAACTCGCTCTTTTAATACATCCGGTCCACCGATGCGCTTCAGGTGCTTCTTCCATTGCTCCAAAAACTTTGTTACCTCCTCAGACGGCGTGGCGTTCCGCTTCGCTCTTACTTGGCGGATGCTAAAATCATCTGGATTCAGTTCCAAGGTGCAGAAGGGTTCGAGGGGATATTCTTTTTTACGGATAAATAAGATTATCGTTTTTCCTTTTGCCACGGAGCCGGCATAATTGCCTACACAGTGGTGCAAAGCTTGTCCCTCTTCTACAATCTCTTGACGTGATACAGGCGGCCTGATGCACAGTTCCTTATTGCTATATGAGAGCGGTGCTTGCTTCTCGATATAATAAGCGATTTGGCGGGCCTCCGCTTCATCTGCTTGTGATTTAATTTCTGCAATGGTCTGCTGGTGTGCCTGATATAGATTTTGCGGCATAACAATACTCCTATCGTTTAAATTCCAGCCTAATCCCCGGCAATCTGCTATGTAGTCTGCGTAGGCGACTAAAACTTCTTGAACGCTGCAATGAACATCTATCGTCCTATGTGCTTTTGTGCTCCATTTGCTACTAAGAGGAAAGAAGCCGGACTGTTTTTGTGCGTAAGATACTATCTTTTGCAGGCTCATATATTGCAGCATGGTTTGAAGTTGCTCCCGTTCGGCTGCAATGTCGTTGTCCCTGATAAGCTGCAGGTCTTGCAGAGTAATTCTTCTTACCATACGTAATTCTTGATAGCACATATATTCCCTAACAGAGGGGTCAAATTGACGAAGCAGACGTATTTCATACATGGGTAGCTTTAATACCTCTCGGATGCTACGTGCTTCGTATAATTCCTTTTTGCCCCACTGTTTGCCCCCCAACCTTTCTGACGCCAATTTGTAAAACTTATTCTTGATTAGGTGCTCAATGGAGGCGTCCTCCTTTGTAAGTGTTACAAAATATCTAACAACCAGCTTTTTGCTGTGCCTTGCCAGCTCTGCCATGGGAATATACTTCCATGGTTCATGATGTTGAAATAAGCTTTTTAAATTATTGGGGTAGATGGTTGCAGCTGTGTGGTAACAATCATCCGATTGGCACCAGCACATTGTCCCTGAGGTTTCAAGCTCCTGCCAGACATATCTTTTGTCAAAACAACCGCTCTTCCAAACAAAGAAGCTTCTGCCTATTTCAAATACCTTGGCATCCATTTCCATAAAGGAATCCGGGTGCAGTGTCATATCTGCCGAAAAGTACCTGGCGCAAAATCCCTCTGAGGTACTTTGCAGGTAGGCTACACATTTATGAAAGCTTGTTCCACCGGTATTGACGGCCAATGTCTTTTGGGATAGGTAAGTAATTGAGCTGTGGCAGCGTGGGCACCTGCCCGGCATACGGTTTCGCGGGTCTTTTACCGCTACTTCATGGCGGCAGCGGGTACAATATCCCCTTGTTGTTTTAGCTTTGTTGTATATGTAGATGATGTAATGATTTTCTGCAAAGGCAAACTTAGTTACCCAACTCATAAAGTCCTTAGGTAAATCCCGTATTTCCAGCATGACATTGTCTACTTCCCGGCGGATACGGTCCCAGCGTTCATCCCGCTTTTTATGGCGTATTTTGACCTGGCTTTCTCCCACCATCCGCAAGTATCCTGTATCATCCTCTGGTGTGTAGTGGATTCCCAACCACTTCCTGATAATTTCGTTGTTCTCCGGGGTTGTGTACCACTTGCCGCTGCATTCATGCAATCTGCTTGCCACGGTGGATTCGCTTGGCTTTGGCTCCATTGTCATGGTCTGCCCCAGTACACGGCTATGATTTTGCCATGTGCGCCACAAAGGGATGTTGTCGTGGCTGTAGGCGGTGATTTCCAGTAGCTTGTCCCCTGATACCTCAACCACCCGGGCGGTGTATTTGCGGTTTGGGGACCTACTGATTGATACCGACCCGTCCCACCGTGTCCATGGCCTTTCTAAGTATTGCGGGGTTTCTATATCCGGTGCCGGTGCTATAGGCAGTACGTAGATGCTTTTTAAATCCACACTCCACACCCCCTATAAGATATCAAACAAATCAATTATCTTTGGCTGCTCTGGTGGCTCTGCCTGCTTCATGGGTTCTTCAGGTGATTGGATTCCATAAAATTCACTGATAAGCTTTAATGCCAACTTAGGTCCGATGCAAAAAGAGTTTCCCGTCTTGTTTTCCCTCGCATAGGCATATAGTGATTCATAGCACTTTTTTAGGCTCATATCCGGATTTGCAAGGTCCTGCGCTATCAACTCTGCGGTGTGTTCATCCTGTGCCAGCTCCAGTAAAGCTTCTCCTACTGCATATACCGGGTTCTCCTGCCCGGCGGCTTCCATTTGCTCACGAATCATAGCGATTGCTTTTTCTTTCATAATCCTGCCCTTTCATATTTCCAAATATGTGGTAATTTGCATGTTAATCCTGAATCCTCACACATCGCATCATCAGCGCATCATTTCCAAAGGAATCCGCCCGGCGTTCCCAGTGCACCAATATGTATCCGTTTGGAGCCTTCGGCTGCCTGGTAATGGCTGCTCTGGTTATTTCTTTGGGCTCACTGATTTGCGGCGGCTTAATATTCCTGCTTTGCTGCCAACGGTGGGAGCCTTTTTTATTTTCCTTGCCTATGTATTTGCCTATAAATTCATAATCCCCTGAATTATCAAGGGTATCTGTGGCGGCTCTGTCATGCCCTTTAATTCGTCGTTCCTTCCCCCGATACTTCGGGTCCGGTTCATGCTGCCAAATTCTACGAGCTACATCACTGCTCATGGCTGACATGATAATGTGGTGGTGGATTCTGCTCCCCTCTCGAAATTCTGTAACCGCAATGTATTTAAGTTCCGGAAGGTTGTTTTTTCTTCTGTGCGCTCGTATTCGGCGAATATATTTATCCAGTTGCTTTTTGGCTTCCGATGCGGAAGGTTGTTTTCCTTCGTAGGTAAGGGTTATGTATAAGTCCCCTGGCACAAAATTTGTATTGACTATCCATATCAGTTTTTGTGCTGATGAAATCCAGTTTCTTACCTGCTGGGGCAAGGAGGACAGCTTTTCTTTTTTTCCTCTGCCGATAGTTGCACCTACCTTCCTCAGAGAAAAATATCTGTACTTGTATATTGTGGCTCCGGCCTTTACTGTTTTTTCATAGTATGGCAATTGATTCACCCTTTCTCCTATTAGGGGGGAAGTATCCCCCCATTTCACCCCCCTCTTTCTTATTATCAGAGAAAGGTTATATGTCGGGAAAATAATCGTTATACAAGGGAGAAAAAAGCCGCAGTGGCTTCACCCTAAATCCGCATCAATATTGACTTTATAAGGTACTTAATGGTATAATAAAAATGACCCTTATAAGGCTTTGACGCTAGTTAAGGATATACACGCAGTTTCACTTTGGACGGTGGGAGCTGCGTGTATTTTTTTGTCCCTTTGTTCACTTCAAAATCCTTTCTTCTGTGGCCCAGTGGCCGCACTGGCTACATTTAAAGTCCATGATTACGGTTAGGCCGTTGCATCCGGGCCTTGTTGGAAGCTGTGGGAAGAATTTGGAGCACCCACACTTTTTGCATACGGGCTTTCCACCTTGCAGCTTCATGCCGGTATATAGGTTGCCTTGGTACATTATCATGCGGGCCACCGCCTAATTCCCATTTGCAGCTGCTGGTTAAAAAGTATCAGGGCCTTAATTCCCCTAATTCCTTTGGTTGGCCAGCCATATAATTCAGCCAAAAACAGATAATACTGCAATACTTCATGCTTCATTGGCCTCTCCTTTATTTTGCAGCTTGTCCACAATAGCCTGCTGCCGTGCTTCCCAAGTCCAGTCCGGCGGTAGCATCGTATTATCCCGCTTTTTTGTTTTGATGCCGGTAATGATGGTTGTAACCTGCGCCGCCAGCTCCTGTTCAAAATCATTGCGAACCGCATCCGGCCATGGGCACCCATGGGGTATCTGGTGGCGTTGCTCATACTTTTGGGCAGCGGTGGCAACCTCCGGCAGGCTGATGCTCATAAAGAATGGGTAATCATAGGTCCGTTGATATTCAGATAATATGTAGCGCTTCATAAAGTCCAGTTCAAAGGCTGTTCGCTGGTCCTCGGTAAGCTTGTCCCACTGTGGGATATTGTGCCGGCTGCGGAAGCTTATAAGCTCTGAACGTACATCGGGATTCTTAGGGTTTAACCAACGTAAATTATCTATCATATCGCTGCTCCATCACCTTTTTTAGGCAGTCACTACAGCTATGTACCATGTTGCTCCCACGGGTAAGCCGGAATAGTTCCGCACTGCGCTTATGGCATTTAATGCATGTACCGCGGCATGGGAATAGAATAATGACAGGTCTAACCTTTTTTGACATGGCTACATACCTTTATTAGCTTTTACAAACTTGGAAACGCACTCGGCACAAAGCGAAGTGCCGTCTACCTGAATTAGATTTGCTTCATTGCCACAGCAGGTGCAAATTTGCTTGGCAGGTGTAATAATAACGCTTCTATTGC
>JAEYXR010000127.1 GCA_023431215.1 Bacillota bacterium | reverse complement strand
CTGTATACCCGTTCCACACCCATCTCGGACAAAATACGATCCTTTTGTTCCTCTGTCTGCAAAAGCGTTAAACCGGTTTTTCCAGCCGGAACAGCCCCTTTAGAATCAAAGGTGAACACACATGGTACAAGCGAGCTTCTTTCTGCCTCTTTTACAGCACGGCTGATAACTGCTCTGTGAGCCAAATGTACTCCGTCAAAAAAGCCCAAGGCAATTGCACTTTGAATGTGCTGAGGAGAAAGGATATCCTTGCTGACAATCAACCTTTCGCCTCCTCATTTATACCAAACAGTTTTACAATTACCAAATCGCCGGCCTCTTCATCGGGCCTGGCGAGGCCCAAAAACCTCCCCGGCTCATAAACCCTTACCAGTTCTGCACCCTTTGGGTACCGAACACGGTTAAGGTCCAGCCGAACTCCGTTTAAGAACATTCTGGCCTGTTGGGGTGACAGATACATCCTGCCATATTCCCGAAAGGCAGCATCTACGGGCATCAGAGTCTTTTCCAAGTCTCCACGAGCCATAATATCACAAAGCTGCTCAAAAGTATAGCATTCTTCAATAGAAAAACCAAGAGTCTCTGTTCTGCGCAGTGCCGTAAGGGTAGCTCCTACACCCAGTTTATCCCCAATGTCATGGCACAGGGTGCGGATGTAGGTGCCTTTGGAACAGCGCACATCAATGATACACTGTTGAGCAGCTTCATCAAACTCCAACAGCTCCAGCGAATGAATGGTAACATCACGAAGCTCCCGTTCAATTTCAATGCCTTGTCTTGCCAGACTGTAAAGCCTGCGCCCGTCTACCCACACTGCCGAAAACATGGGCGGTAGCTGCTTGATGGCACCGCGCTGGGTATCCAGCACAGCCTCCAGCTGCGTCTTGGTCACATTGGTTTGCTGCTGGCTCAATACTTTGCCGGTAATATCCTGGGTATCGGTGGTCAGCCCAAGAGAAAAGGTTGCTGTATAGCGCTTTTCCTGTACCGGCATCAGTTCGGTGGCTTTTGCTGCCCTGCCAAAAAACAGCGGCAAAACTCCCGTTGCCATGGGGTCAAGGGTGCCGCCATGCCCAATTTTTCGATGTTTGGTGATTCCTCTCACCTTAGCCACAGCATCAAAGGAGGTGAAGCCCTGTGGTTTGTCAATACAAATGATTCCTTCTGCCACGCAGTACCTCCAATAAATCATATTCCCTGCTTCATAGATAAAAAGAGAGATAAAAATTTTATTTCATTAACTTTTTAATAGCTTTCCAATTTCATTGAGCAGTAGTTCCTTAGCATGCTCCGCAGTACCGTCAATGGTACAGCCACTTGCCCTGTAATGTCCGCCGCCGCCAAAGACAGCACAAATGGCAGATGCATCTGCTTCTTGTGTTGTCCGCAACGAGATTCGGCAGTTTTCTGCCTTTTCCCGAATAGTTACTCCTACCCAAACGCCCTCGATTTGCCGGGGAATGGCAGAAATGCCATCCAACTGAGCATCATCGATGCCATATTCTTCCTGCAATGCCTGAGGTACTACAATTACGGCGCATCGCCCGTCATAATAGTACTCAATGCTGCTAAGAACATACGACTCCAAAGCCACACGCTGGCGGCTTTTTGATTCAAACATTGCAGTATTGATAGGCTGCGTATTCAGGCCGGCCTCTAAAAAATCAGCGACCAGGCGCAGGCTGCGTGCCGTTGTATTGGAAAAACGAAAGCATCCTGTATCGGTAGCCATACCCGTATAAAGGCATCTGGCAACATCACTGTTTTCCTGGGGTTTGACACCTAAAAACGGAAGAAGCACCCCTATCATCTCCGCCACTGCTGCTGCTTTTGCATCCAGCCACAGTTGTTTTGCAAAGCGGCTGTTGGAAGGATGATGGTCTATGCATAGGTCGATGCGATTTTCATATGTCGGGCGTAAATTACCCAGCAAAGCAAGGTCTGCCACATCCACCGCTACCACAAACTGCTCTGCAAAATCTTCCGGCGTATAACCATCAAACAAAAAACGGTAATGCTCGGGATAACCGTCACTGCACAGCACACGCACCTGTTTACCCAAGCTGCGCAAAGCATAATAAAGTCCAAAGCCGCTGCCGAGAGTATCTCCGTCAGGCTTTTGATGACAAAGAACAGTGATATAGTCTTGTTCTAAAACGGCTTGTGCCGCCTCTTGTACACTGATCTCCAAGTTGTTGTCCTCCACTCCCGGGCAACCACTCATAAGCGGCGTGGTTCCCTCATTTCAGCAAATCGTTTAGCTTTTTTGCAATGTCTGCACTGTGCTCAATAGAATCGTCTGCAATAAATTTAAGTTCGGGGCTGCGGCGCATTTGCACACGCAAACCCAGCTCTCTGCGTATAAACCCGGCTCCGTTTTGCAATCCTTTTACAGTCTCTTTTGCACGTTCCATACCCTCCATGGAGCTGACATAAACCTTGCAATAAGACTGATCGGAAGAAAGGTCAACCTTAACAATAGTAATGAGCGGGTCTATTCTGGGGTCCTTTAAACTGCGAAAAATATCGGTTAATTCACGCTTTACATCTTCGTTTAGACGTGCGTTTTTAAAAGAAGGCATATGATGCGCCCCTTTCTGTGGGTATTACCCGGCATTTTTGCAAAAGGCGCCCGCCGAAGCTTTGAAAGCCTGTCGGCGGGAACCCTTTTGCTTTAGCCGTCGGACACTGCTAGTATGCAGCCCTTTGGCATCCCATATACTTAGTCTTTAATTTCCTGAATTTCGTATGCTTCAAAGATGTCGCCTTCCTTAATGTCGGCGGTCTTTTCCAAGGTCACACCACATTCGTAGCCAGCTGCAACTTCCTTGACATCATCCTTAAAGCGCTTGAGGCTGGAGAGCTTGACATCGGTGATGATGATGCCGTCGCGTACCAGGCGGATGCTGGCAGAACGGGAAAGTTTGCCATCCAGCACGTAGCAGCCTGCCACCTTGCCAACACCGGTAATGGTGTATACCTGACGGACTTCTGCACGACCCAGGTCAACTTCCTTGGTCTTAGGTGCCAGCATGCCCTTCATGGCAGCTTCAATTTCCTCAATAGCATCATAGATGATGCGGTACAAGCGAATATCCACACCGTCACGGTCGGCATTTTGCTTGGCAATAGGATCGGGCCGTACGTTAAAGCCAACGATGATGGCACCGGAGGCATTTGCCAGCATAACGTCGGACTCACTGACGGCACCGACTGCACCGTGGATGACCCGAACGCGAACTTCGTTGTTGGTAAGCTTTTGCAAAGACTGGGTAACAGCCTCAACAGAACCTTGAACATCACCCTTGACGATAATGGGAAGCTCCAGCATCTCACCTTCGGTAATATGGTCAAACAGATTATCCAGCGTAACCTTCTGGTATGCCTTAAAGGTCTCTTCCTTGGCTTCCATACGGCGCTGCTCTGCAAGCTCACGAGCCAGTCTTTCATCTTCAACAGCGTTAAAGATATCGCCTGCTGCGGGGACATCGGCAAGGCCGGTAATTTCAACAGGAACAGAGGGGCCAGCCTCCTCCACTGCCATACCCTTGTCATTCAGCATGACACGGACACGGCCAACAGCGGTACCTGCAATAATAACGTCACCGGAGTGCAGGGTACCGGTTTGAATGAGAACGGTGGCAACAGGTCCGCGGCCCTTATCCAAACGGGCTTCAATGACGGTACCCTTGGCCATACGGTTGGGATTGGCCTTCAGCTCCTTCAATTCTGCAACCAACAGGATATTCTCCAGCAGGTCGTCAATGCCCTGGCGGCTCTTGGCAGAAACAGGAACACAAATAACATCGCCACCCCACTCTTCGGGCACCAGCTCATACTCGGTAAGCTGTTGCTTTACCTTATCGGGGTTGGCTTCGGGTTTATCCATCTTGTTAATAGCAACAATGATGGAAACACCGGCTGCCTTGGCATGGTTAATAGCTTCAACAGTCTGGGGTTTGATACCATCATCGGCTGCAACCACCAGTACGGCAATATCGGTAACCTGTGCACCACGGGCGCGCATAGAGGTAAACGCTGCGTGTCCGGGAGTGTCCAGGAAGGTGATGGGTTTGCCATCAATTTCTACCTGATAAGCACCAATGTGCTGTGTAATACCGCCTGCCTCACCTTCGGTTACCGCTGTATTTCTAATAGCATCCAGCAAAGAGGTTTTGCCGTGGTCAACGTGACCCATAACAACAACGATGGGGCAGCGCTCTTCCTGGTTATCCTCTTCATCCTCCTGCTCAAACAGGCGGTCTTCAATGGTAACCACCACTTCCTTAGAAACCTTGGCGCCAATTTCCATAGCCACAAGTGCAGCGGTATCGTAATCAATAATGTCGCTGACAGAGGCCATCACACCGCAGATCATCAGCTATTTAATAATTTCAGCCGACTGTACCTTCAGCAAAGCAGCCAAATCGCCTACAGAAATTTCTTCGGGCAAAGTAATCTCCAGGCGTTGACGGCGCTGCTTTTCCATTTCCAGACGGCGCAGCTTTTCCTCTTCGCGCTCTTTGCGGCTCATAACAGGCTTACCGCGGCGAACTGCCGAGCGCTGGTTCAGCTTTTGCTTTTTGGCCACCATATCTTTTTGAGCAGCAGGAGCAATCTGCTCGTAGCGCTCGTTGTATTTGTCCAGATTTACCTCAGAGGAACGCATATCCACAACAACATTGGTTACAGAACCAGCACTGCGGGGGGCTGCGTTTTCGCTCTTGGTTTTCTGCTTGGGTTGTGGAGCCTTGATTTCAAAGGGCTTGCTTTCGTCAAATACAGGGGGTGGAGGCAGCGGACGATCATTTTGTTGGTTGGCAGGCCGCTGGCCACCTTGGTTATTGTTGTTGAAGGGTCTTGGGCCGCCCTGATTATTGTTAAAAGGACGCTGACCACCCTGGTTGTTATTATTGAAGGGTCTTGGGCCACCTTGGTTGTTATTAAAAGGACGCTGGCCACCCTGATTATTGTTATTGAAGGGTCTTGGACCGCCCTGATTGTTGTTATTAAAAGGACGTTGGCCACCCTGATTGTTGTTATTGAAAGGACGTTGACCACCCTGATTGTTGTTATTGAAAGGACGTTGGCCACCCTGATTATTGTTGTTAAAGGGTCTTTGAGCACCTTGGCCACCCTGCCCCTGATTGGCATAGGTAGTGCGATTATTGTAAGTACGCTGCCCGGGGACAAAGTCCACCTTTGTAGGTGCAGGACGGGCAGGCGCAGCGGGTGCCTCTGCCTTGGGTGCTGGTGCAGTTTTGGCTTTGGGTGCCTCTACAGTGGCTTTAGGTGAGGATGTAGGCTCTGCCTCTGCCTTAGGAGCCTCTGCAGCCTTGGGTGCAGGCGCAGCTTTAGATGCCTCTGCTGCTTTAGGCGCAGGGGCAACTTCTGCCTTGGGCTCTTCCACGGGTTTATTTTTCATAGCAAAATAACCGTCAAGGTTTTTGACGCTATTTTCCTTCGTATATTTTTCAAACACAAAATCCAACTCTTCTTTGGTCAGCGCAGTCTGGCTTTTTTTGCCCTCGCCGCCAAATTGCTGGTCCAGCATCGTGATGAGCTCCTTGCTGGATGTGCCGAGGTCTTTTGCAAGCTCACTCACTCTGTACTTTTCTATCATAGATTCGAATCCTCCTCATTGCTCTGCAAAATCAGCTTTTCAATAGCGCCGGCCAATCCATCGTCCAGCACAGCCAAAACACCGGTGCGCTTGCCGCACACAGTGCTAAGTTCCTCCATGGTAACTGCCAAAATCCGTCTGTTGGGCGGATCAAAGGCTTTTTCCAGCTCCCAGTCCATGGAGGACCGGGTCTTTTCCGAAAGATCGGCGGCGTACAGCACCAGGCTGGCTTCGCCCTTTTGAACGGTTTCTTTCACTGCGTCAAAGCCCGTTTTCAGCTTTCCTGCCTTGCGGCAGAGGGAAATCATCCCCATCGCTTTATTCGACACCCTGTTGTATTTCCTCCTCTAGTCTATCATATACCTCGTCGGGAATCTGACATTCAAAGGCACGTTCAAAGCGTTTGGTTTTCCGGGCCTTACGGAGGCATTCAACGCTTTTGCAAACATAAGCTCCCCTGCCTGCCTTTTTTCCTGTCAGGTCAACCGAAGTTTCACCGTCTTTGGAATGCACCACCCGTACCATTTCTTTTTTAGGTTTGTGCTCTCCGCAGCCTGTGCACATTCTCAGGGGTACTTTTTTCATTTGCATCGCTTATCCTCCTGTATCAAAAGGGCTGTCCGCCGGGCGCAAATCAGCTAAACTGCACGCCCGTATTGGAGTCCTGTCAGTTTTCTTCCGTCTCTTCTTCAGTTGCGGGGGTTTCAGCTGCTTCTTCTTCTCCGTAAAATCCGCTTTCGGGGCGGATGTCAATCTTCCAGCCTGTAAGCTTGGCAGCCAGACGGGCATTCTGGCCCTTGTTGCCAATTGCCAGACTCAGCTGGTGGTCGGGTACGGTAACACGGCAGCTGCGCAGCGACTCATCTACAATCTCCACAGACAATACTGTGGCGGGAGAAAGTGCTGCGGATATAAATTCAGCGGGATCTTCGCTGTACTTAATGACATCAATCTTTTCGCCGCCCAGCTCATCGACGATGCTGGAAACACGGGCACCCTTGGGGCCAATGCAGGAGCCAACAGGGTCAACATCCTCGTCGCGGCTGTAAACAGCAAGCTTGGTACGGGAACCGGCCTCACGGGAGATTGCCTTAATTTCCACTACACCGTCATAAATCTCGGGGACCTGCATTTCAAACAGACGCTTGACCAGCCCGGGGTGAGTACGGGAAATCATCAGGCGGGGGCCTTTTTCGCCATTCTGAACATCAACCACGTAAACACGAATTTTGGTACCGTCCTTCAGTTCCTCTGTGGGAACCTGCTCACTCTTGGGCAGCACGGCTTCAGAATTGCCAATTTCTAATGTAACACTGCCGCGCTTGGGGTCTGAACGAAGTACTGTAGCGGTAACAATATCGTGCTGGCGGCTTTGATATTCCTGCAGCAGCAGCCCTTTTTCAGCTTCACGAATACCCTGGCGAATGACATGCTTTGCAGACTGTGCTGCAATGCGTCCAAATTTCTTAGGTTCTAGGGGAATTTCTACCACATCGCCGGGTTTTGCTCTTTTATTATATTTCACAGCGTCCTGAAGGGTGATTTCGGTAAAGGGGTCCTCAATCTCTTCGACCACGGTTTTACGAAGGGCTACATAAAAGGTCTTGGTAATGGGGTCGATTTCTACGATGTTCTCCTCGCTGCCTGCAGGATCCTTTTTGACCGCAATGGCAATGGCCACTTTAATTTTCTCCACAAGGTATTCAGCGGGGATGCCCTTCTCTTTCTCCATCAGATACAGGGCGTCAAAGAACTCCTGATTCATTTTCCGTTATCTCCTTCGTCACAGTTGTTGCATTCTGCATTAAAATCAAAATAGAGACGAATATAAGCTGCTTCCGACTTTCGAAAGGTCATCTCAATCTCATCTTCCAAAAGAATGGTAATGTTGCCGTCTTCAAAGGCTGTAAGCTCACCGACAAAATCCCTAACGCCGTCCACGGGGCGGATCAGCCTCACAGACAAGGTTTCACCCATGCACTCTTCAAAGTGGCGGTCACGTGTTAGTGCCCGCTCAATACCAGGTGAAGAAACCTCCAGTGTATAGCTCTGACCAATGGGGTCGGCATCGTCCAGTATCTTGTCCATCCTGCGGCTAAACTGCTCACAATCGTTGATGTCAATACCGCCTTCTTTATCCAGCAGATAACGTAAATACCATCCGCTGCCTTCCTTTTCAAATAACACGTCCCAAAGGCACAGCCCCATTTCTTTCAAAACAGGCTGTGCCAATTCCTCCGCAATCTGTGCGGTACCGCCTTTTTTTGCCTCTGCCAAACGTTCTACCTCCCACGTATCGAGCTAATTTCAATGAATAAGCAGCCGCTGGGGCGTTTGCCGGCCACGCGGTTAAGGGTAAATGCTATTAGCATCATTCATCAAGAAAACTCTTAGTTTTAGCGACTGCCTTTACTCTTAATGTTGGGCAAAAAACCCCATACATAAAGGAAAGAGCGGGTAACCCCACTCTTTGACTAATCTTTTATCCAAGCATATTCTAGCATACCCAACAGCAAAAAGCAAGGCTTTTTTGTATAAAACCGTCCACGGCAGTTTTGTACTCCAATTATAAAAAGAGAATATTGTGTTGGCGGCGTTTAAGCAACACGTCGCCAACACAATAGGCGTCTGCATTTTTTCTTATTCTTCCATCTGCTTACCCAAAAAGGAAGCAGCAGCAGCAATGAGTTTTGTTTCAGCGTCTCCTGCAATGTCCCCCGGTGCACTTTGCAAATACATCACACTTCCGCAAACATCACCGGAGGCAATGATGGGATACTGCACCAGCGCATAATGCTCTACTCCCTCTACCGGCTGCAGCCTTTTTTCGGTACTGGAATAAACATATGATTTACGGTTTTCAATCATATCTTCCAACGAAGCGCTGACTCTGCGCTCAATAATTTCTTTTTTTGAAATGCCTGCAGCGGCAATTACATGGTCACGGTCACAAATCAATACAGGATAATTACCTGTCTTAAATAAAACCTCGCTGTAGCCTGCAGCAAAATTGCCAAGTTCTCCGATGGGGCTATATTTCTTAAAGATAACCTCACCGTCGTTATCTGTAAAGATTTCCAGAGGATCACCTTCGCGAATACGCATTGTGCGTCTGATTTCTTTGGGTATAACAACGCGACCTAGATCGTCAATTCTTCTTACGATACCTGTTGCTTTCATGTGTACTATCCCTTTCTCGCCGTTTAGCTTTGATATCTTCACTAATGTCGCTCTATGATTGCCTAATTCAGATTGTATGATGTAGCGTTATTTGGTGGTGCTTCTAGTATTTGTTGCCACTGTAGATTTATACCGTTTTTTGTGGCAAGTCTCAAAATTTCCAATTTTCTGAGTAGCTTATAGCAAATTTTTTCTATATAAATTTTTTATTTATTCGTATCGGCATTGAGCTAATGTGCAATCATTTTTTTAGTAGTATTGTTTTTATCCGCTGATAATTGCAGACTATCACATTTACAATATGACATTACCATATCATATGTCAGCGCCTGTTGGTTGGGTACAAACCGCACAAAGCAAAGGTTTTTAAAAGGGCAGCTCCAGTCACTGGAATGATAAAAATATATCAAACAAACTATTCCTCGCTTATTGTCATCTCATACTAAAACAAGCTTTAATTTGTGTATAATATCTACAAATAAGCTTCTTCACACTATGAAATCGTCGAAAAGGTCAAAGTTTTTTCATGGAACTCCAAAGAATTTTCTATCGTTTTTTTCTCCTGTGTCACCTACAATAAAAGTGTCCCGAGGAACTACTCGGCAAACAATCAGTCACACAAGCCAGTAACTTGATTATTAGGAGGAAAAAAGATGAAGAAACAAGTTCTTGCTATTGCACTTTCCGCTGTTCTTTTACTAAGTGCCGTAGGTTGCGGCAGCACCGGCGGTGCCAGCACTCCCCCCAGCTCCAACCCCAGCAGTGATTCTGCCAGCACTCCCGCAGCTCAGGAGCTGAATGCTGCAGTATTCTACTATAACTTCTCTGACGTTTATATCTCCAGCGTCCGTGCCAGCATGGACGAGCAGCTGAAGACTTTGGGCGTTAAGTTCCAAAACTACGACGCAAACAGCAACCAGGCCACTCAGACCGACCAAATCAATACCGCTATCACCAACGGTGCCAATCTGCTGATTGTCAACATCGTTGAAACCTCTTCTCCCGATGCTGCCATGGGTGCTGTTGAAGCTGCCAAAACTGCCGGCATCCCCATCATCTTCTTTAACCGTGAGGTTTCTGACGATGTTGTCAAGAGCTACGAGAAGTGCGCCTTTGTAGGCACCAACGCTCCCGAAGCAGGCCATATGCAGGGTCAGATGATTGCTGAGTACCTGCTGGGCAACTACGATTCCGTTGACCTCAACGGTGACGGCGTTATCTCCTATGTTATGTTTAAGGGCCAGGAAGGCAACGCAGAAGCTGAGTACCGCACCCAGTTTGCTGTAGAAGATGCTGATGCCAAGCTGACCGAAGCAGGTAAAAAGCCTCTTGCTTTCTACGATGCCAACAACACCTCCAAGTACCTGGTTGACCAGGGTGGTAACTGGTCTGCTCAGGCAGCTACCGACTACATGAATACCATTCTGGCTGAGTATTCCGAAGCCAACGGCAATATGATTGAAATGATTATTGCCAACAACGACGGCATGGCCGAAGGTGCTGTTTCTGCTCTGCAGACTGCAGGCTACAACAAGGGCGAAGGCGGCAAAACCATCCCCGTATTCGGCGTTGATGCTACCGACTCCGCAAAGCAGCTGATCAAAGAGGGCAAAATGACCGGTACCGTAAAGCAGGATGCTGTTGGTATGGCAAAGACCATTGCCGCTCTGGTTGGCAACATCAAAGACGGTGCTGCCCTGATGGACAACACCAGCGACTTTAATGTTGACTCCGGCGTTGCAAAGATCCGTGTACCTTACGGTGTTTACACCGGCGAATAAGCGACTGCATAAACCGCATCGCTCAAACGCAAACTGATACAGAGCGAGCGGGGCTTCCAGACTGGCAGCCCCGCTTCCCTCTGTGAAACCTCTGCTGGATGCGCGCCCACACTTTTCATTTTTCCCGGGCGCGTATGCAGCAGCGGCTTCACGCTGAAAAAAGGAGAGGAGGAACCTCATGGATCAGCCGACACTACTGGAAATGAAAAATATCAGTAAAGAGTTTCCCGGCGTTAAGGCGCTGGATAACGTGTCCTTAACTGTCCGCCCCGGCACCGTCCACGCTTTGATGGGAGAAAACGGCGCAGGTAAATCAACTCTGATGAAATGCTTATTTGGCATTTATCGCCGAGATACCGGTACAATAACCCTGGACGGTCAGGAGGTAAATTTTAAAAGTTCTAAAGAAGCACTGGAAAACGGTGTCGCTATGGTTCATCAGGAACTGAATCAAGCCTTGACACGCAGTGTTCTGGATAATTTGTGGCTTGGCCGATATCCCAAAGTGGGTGGGTTAATGGTCAGTGAGCGACTCATGATGCAGCGCACCAAAGAAATATTTAACGAATTGGGTGTACAGGTAGACCCAAGAACTATTATGTCCACCATGCCTGTATCTCAAAGGCAAATGGTAGAAATTGCCAAGGCTGTATCTTACGATGCAAAGGTCATTGTTTTTGACGAGCCTACATCTTCCCTTACTGAAGTTGAAGTGGAGCATCTGTTCCGTATCATTAATATGTTAAAATCAAAAGGCTGTGGAATAATATACATTAGCCATAAGATGGAAGAAATTCTGCGCATCAGCGATGAAGTTACCATCATGCGTGATGGCGGCTGGGTAGCTACCCGTCCCGCTACCCAGCTGACCATGGAAGAAATTATCCGTTTAATGGTAGGGCGCGAGCTGACCAACCGCTTCCCTCCCAAAACCAATAAGCCCAGCGATGTCATTTTGGAAGTAGAAGGCATGTCGGGCAAATATACCCGCTTAAAAGATGCCACCTTCCAGCTACGCAAGGGTGAGATTTTGGGCATTGCAGGACTGGACGGCTCCGGACGAACCGAGATTTTGGAGAACCTGTTTGGCTGTATGACCCGTGAAGGAGGCACCATTAAGCTGCACGGCAACGAGGTGTTTAACCGGTCTCCCCACGAGTCTATTAAAAACGGTTTTGCGCTTCTTACCGAAGAACGGCGGGCCACCGGTATCTTTGGCATCTTGAGCATCCGAGAAAACACCGTTATTTCTAATCTGAAGGATTATTTGCGCGGTGGCATTTATTTGGATGAAAACAAGATGAAAGAGGATACCGACTGGTGCATTGAAGCCATGCATGTAAAAACGCCCAGCCAAAAAACCCAGATACGCTCGCTCTCCGGCGGCAACCAGCAAAAAGTAATTATTGGACGCTGGCTGCTGACCAAGCCTGAGGTTTTGCTGCTGGATGAGCCTACCCGCGGCATTGACGTAGGCGCTAAGTATGAAATTTATCAGCTTATTATCGATTTGGCCAACGAAGGCAAAGGTGTTATTATGGTCTCTTCCGAAATGCCAGAGCTTTTGGGAGTATGTGACCGTATTTTGGTAATGTCCGGCGGCAGAATTGCCGGCGAGGTGGACGCTAAGCAAACAAGCCAGGAAGAAATCCTCACCCTGGCCGCCAAGTATGTTTAAGAGGGGGAACGCACAATGAGTAATAATCCAATCGCAAGCCTGAGGGACGGCAGTTGGGACAGAAAAAAGGTTACCAATACCCTTTTGGATAATGCACTGTTCATTATCATGTTGATAGCTATTATTTATATTGCTGTCAAAAATCCTAACTTTTTAAAGCCCGCTTCCATAATTAATATCATTTCACAAACTGCAGCCTATTTGCCTGCTGCTTTGGGTATCGCAGGGTGTATCGTGCTCACCGGTACCGACTTGTCTGCCGGTCGTATCGTAGGTCTTACCGCCTGTGTCTCTGCATCACTGCTACAGGTGGCAGGTTCCGCCACCAAAATGTGGCCCGGTATCGATACCTTACCTATTTTCGTTGTCATACCCATTGCTATGATAATCGGCGCCGCTATCGGCTCCTTCAACGGTTTCTTTGTGGCCAAGTTTAAGCTGCATCCCTTTATCGTAACTTTGGCAACCCAGCTCATTGTTTACACCTTCCTGCTTTTGTATGTGCAGATGGGTAACAACAAGGGTATGGCCATTTCCAGCTTAGCACCCTCTTACACCAACTTTGTTAAAGGTTCTATCCTGAAAATTGGCAATACTCCAATCCCTAACTACGTTTGGTTTGCCATCATTTTGTCCGGTATCATGTGGTTTATTTGGAACAAGACCACTTTGGGCAAAAACATGTTTGCCCTTGGCGCCAACGAGGAAGCAGCCCGTGTGTCCGGCGTAAATGTTATGCTCACTACCATTGCAGTCTTTGCACTGGCAGGCGCCATGTATGGCATCACCGGTTTTATTGAGGGTGCCCGTATTGGCTCCAATACTGCAAACACCGGTCTTAACTATGAGCTGGATGCCATTGCAGCCTGCGTCATCGGCGGTGTATCCTTTGTAGGTGGTATTGGTAAAATACGTGGCATTATCGTCGGCGTATTTATGCTGCGACTCATCTTCATCGGCCTTAATATGATTTCCATTGACCAAAACCTTCAGTATCTCATCAAGGGTGCCATCATCCTCTTTGCTTGTGCTTTGGATATGCGTAAATACCTGGTCAAGAAATAAAAACCTCACAGAGAGGCGTGCATCTTTAGAGGTGCACGCCTCTTTTTTACCGTAATTGGGTGCAGGTTTTTTAAAATACTTTGTCCGCATTTTTTCGCACTATTTTTGTAAAACTTGTCAAATATATGTTATAGTAGTTTTTAGATAAACCTGCACTATTTGGATGAATTGTGCGGCGTTTGTCCCTTTGAGCAACTAGTAGAAATGGAGCATTATTATGGAACTCTATCGTGTTTTGCTAGTGGATGACGAAGAAGATATCCGTGTAGGCATAAGCAGAAAGATGGATTGGGAAGCACTGGGCTTTGTGCTTGTGTGTGAGGCCGAAAACGGACAAGAGGCATTGGAACTTGCTGAACAGTATAAGCCCGATGTCATTCTTACCGATATCAAAATGCCTTTTATGGATGGGCTGGAGCTTTGCCGCATCTTGACAAATCGCCTGCCTGCTTCCAAATTCGTTATTTTTTCGGGCTTTGATGAATTTGATTATGCCAAACAGGCCATCAGCATGAATGTCTTTGAATATATACTAAAGCCCATTAACGCAGCAGAGCTTTCGGATGTTCTGCAAAAGCTAAAGACACAGATTGATACTGAAAGAGCCCAACGCAGGGATATGGACACTCTGCGCCGCAGATACGAAGAAAGCCTGCCCCTGTTGCGAGAACTATTTTATTCTCAGCTGATTGAGGGCAAAATTCGCACGGACCAAATGCAGGACAGAGCTGCACGTTATGATTTGGATTTGCGAAGTACCCAGTGGGTATCCGCGCTGGTACAGATTGACGACGCCGGGGAGGACAGTGAACTGATTCCCCTTTCTGTCCAACAGTTTTTTGACGACAACATGAAGTTGAAGGGTTGCATTTGCCGAACATTTTTATATAACGATTCTGTTGCACTTATTGCCAGCATGGATAACAGCACCAGCATTTATGATTTGATTGAAGAAATTAACCGTATATGCAAGCTTGCCAAAAGCTATCTGCGCCTGACTTTAACAGTGGGAGTCGGGTCGGTTTGCCATACTCCCTGTGATTTGCGACGCTCTGCTGCAGGAGCACGCAGTGCGCTGGATTACCGTGTTTTGGCAGGGGCAGGCCGGGTCATTTACATTGGAGACCTGGAACCAAACCAGCGCACCAAGCTATCCTTTGAGGATGAGGACAAGCGAGACCTTATCAATGCCGTAAAATTGGGTACAGAAGAAGATGTCGCCTTGGTGGTTGACCGCTTAATCAGCAGAATCGGCGAAGCCGGACTTGCTCTTTCCCAATGCCATTTTTATTTTCTGACCCTTCTTACCTGCCTGCTCACCATCACCCGCAATGCGGATTTGGAAATGGAGGAGGTGTTTGGTCCCGGTTTTTCGGGTGCTGTGCAAATTACCGATTTTGGTTCCACCGTAGAGCTGCGAAAGTGGTTTTTACACCGCTGCCTGAAGATTCATGAGCTGCTTAGGCAGCAAAGAACCGATTCTACGTGGCGGCTGATAGAAAAAGCCAAAGCCTTTATCCAGCAAAATTATGCCCAAAGTGAACTTTCGGTTGAAAGCTTGTGTGAGCATCTGCACCTAAGTTCTGCTTATTTTTCTACCCTGTTTAAGCGCGAAACCGGCATGAGCTTTACCGGCTATGTTACAGAGGTGCGTATGGAAGCCGCTGCTGCGCTGTTGCGTGATACCGAAGAAAAAACCTATTTGATTGCTGAAAAAACCGGGTATCAGGATCCAAACTATTTTAGCTATGTGTTTAAAAAGCACTTTGGCGTTTCACCGACCAAATACCGTACCCGATAGCACACAACGGGAGGAAAAGCATGGGCATATTTATAACGTCCATTGTGGAACGATGGAGAAGGTTTTATCGTAAGTCAAGCATCCAGATGATTTTATCTCTTTCCTTTACCGCTGTTGCTGTTGTCGGGATGATTTTTCTTGGACTAACACTTTTTTTGCGGTTTTCAGCCTCTAATAATGCACAAATGGCCAAAAGCAGCCAGCGTGTGCTGGCTCAGGTCAACTTAAATTTAGACTCTTATCTGCGCAGCATGATGAGGGTATCCGACACCATGTATTACCGAGTCATCAAAAATACCGACCTGGCCGACGGCAGCCTAACCGAAAAAATGAATTTACTGTACGAAAGTAACCGTGATTCCTTGGTTTCTATTGCAGTCTTTTCCAACAGTGGAGATCTGGTATCTGCCAGTCCGCTGTCTACCCTCAAAAGCAGCGTGATGCCACAGCGCCAGGATTGGTTTATTACTGCATCCAAAAAAATCGAAAACCTGCATTTTTCTACCCCTCACGTACAAAATCTTTTTGCAGACCCCGACTATCGCTACCGCTGGGTAGTATCCCTCAGCAGACATGTGGAGCTGACCCGTTCGGGCACTATTGAGGGGGGTGTTTTGCTGGTAGATATGAGCTTTGGCGGCATAGAGCAAATATGTAAGGATGTGGGGCTTTCCCCCACCGGATACCTGTATTTAATTGATCGCTCCGGTGAGATTATTTATCACCCCCGCCAGCAGCTCATTTATGCAGGATTATCGGCGGAAAATAATCAGGTGGCCGCCGGCTATAAGGACGGAAGCCACCAGGAAAGCTTTAACGGCACAAAACGGCTTGTCACCGTTAAAACTGTAGGCTATACCGGGTGGAAACTGGTTGCTGTTATCCCCACAGACAGTATCTGGGATAACTATGGCCCTATTTTGCTGTTTGGTCTTTTTATTATTTTCTTTTCTGTTTTTTTGCTGGTATTTGTCAATCTGCACCTTTCCGAGAGAATCTCAGTACCTATTAAGTCGCTGGACCGTTCGGTAAAAGCATTGGAAGCCGGAAAGCAGGATGTAGATCTTGCTGTCAACGGGCCCTACGAAATTGAGCATCTAAGCCACTCCATTCAGTCTATGGTGTCTACCATGCGCTATTTGATGGATGATATTATCCAGCAGGAGCGTTCCAAGCGCCGCAGCGAGCTTGATGTACTGCAGTCTCAAATTAACCCCCACTTTTTGTATAATACCCTGGACTCCGTTGTTTGGATGAATGAAAACGGCCGCACCGAGGAAGCTATTTTAATGGTAACTTCTCTGGCACGCTTTTTCCGTATTGCCTTAAGCCGCGGCAGCAACATTATTCCTTTGGAAGATGAGCTGGAGCACGCAAGGAACTATCTTAATATTCAAATGATGCGCTATAAAAACAGGTTTACTGCCAACATTACGGTACCGGAGGATGTTCGAAAGCTTTATACTATCAAGCTCATTGTACAGCCTATTTTAGAAAACGCCATCTATCATGGTATGGCAGGTGCAGATGATGATGGGGTAATTAATATCAGTGCCCACCGTGACGGTAACGATGTGGTGATTGAAGTAAGCGATAATGGCCCCGGTATGCCTGAAGAAGTGGCCTCTCGCTTGCTTGATCCCCATTATACCCCCACAGATACCAGAGGCTCCGGAATTGGTCTGCGCAATGTTCACCTGCGCATTGGGCTTACCTTTGGCAAACAATATGGTCTTACCATTGTAAGCGAACCGGATGTTGGGACAATGGTAAAAATACGGATTCCTGCTTTGGATGCCGAACAGGCCAAAGAGTATCAAAAGGAGGGTGAGTTGTGAAACGAAAAAACTTTTTACTTCTTTTTGTTTTTATTTTGGGTGTTGGTGCTATCCTGTCTCTCAGTGTCTCTGACCTTTCCTTTCTGCAACCTCCTCAGGAGCTTATTGAGCTTTCGGTGATTATTCGAGATTCTGACAGCAGCACATGGTCTGCCGCCCGACAAGGGATGGATCAGGCTGCCGGTGATTTAGGTGTAGAGCTGCGCTTTCTTGCCCTTACCACGGCCAATAGTACAGAAGAACAGCGGACGTTGCTGCATCGTGAGGTAGAGGTAGGTACAGACGGAGTGATACTGGTTCCTGCCAATCCTGCTGCTCTTGCAGAGGATGTAAAGCTTGCATCCGAAAAAACTGTTATTGTGACCATGGAATCTGACATGTCAAGCAGCGGCAGCACCGCTTGTATCTCCGCCGACAATGCAGAGCTTGGCAAAGCCTTGGCAAATGCCGCTCTTGACGGTGTCCCGCCTGGAGGAACTGTACTTCTTCTAGACAGTTCACCCGGCAGTACTGGCATTCAGGCACGAATCAATGCAGCAGCAGAGGTTTTGGAGCAATCGGGACGCCTGATTTTACGCTATAGCATTACCGATACCACCGAAATGAACTGGGAGAATCCACCTCAAGCGGTATTGACCTTTGAAGCTACCGTTTTGGAGCAAATGTCCCTGCAGCTTCAGGGAAAATCTAATGCACCGCTGCTGTATGGTATGGGTGCCACCAATACCATTGCCGCCGGACTGGAGCAGGGTACCATTGCTGCCATAGCGGCGCAAAATGAATTTACAGCCGGGTATCTGGCTGTAGAGGAAGCAGTGCGGGCAGCCACCGGAAAGCCCCTTATTCCCTTATCCACCATGAAATTTTTTATGCTTAATCGCAGTAATATGTATCAGCTTGAAAATCAAAAACTTTTGTTCCCTGTTACGCGCTAAGTCATACATCCAGGAGGAGTTATGAAGTATTATAACCAACCCGCAAAAACCTTGCTTGTAGGTTTCTCTTTGTTACTTGCTTTTTCCTGTCTATCCGGCTGCCAGAAAACCATCAAACAAAACTCTACCACCATCCGAATCGGCATTGCGTTGTATCAGCAGGATGATACCTTCATCACCACCTTGGCTCAAAATTTAGAGCAGATGGCAAAAGAAGAGGAGCAGGCCAGAGATATAAAACTCAATTTGAATATTACTGATAGCCGCAGCAGCCAGGCTGCACAAAACGAACAGGTAGACCGCTTTTTGTCACAAGGCTATGACGTAATATGCATTAACATCGTGGACCGCACCGCCGCCGCTGTTATTATCGATAAAGCCCAGGCCGCGGGCGTGCCTGTCATCTTTTTAAATCGCCAACCGGTAGAGGAGGAAATGTTGCGCTGGGAGGGCGCATATTACGTATGCTCCCAGGCAACACAATCCGGCATTTTGCAGGGGCATATTGTCTTGGATGCCTGGAGAAAGGACTCTTCCGCCATAGACCGCAACGGTGACGGTATTGTACAATATGTTATGCTTGAGGGTGAGCCGGGCCATCAAGATGCTTTGCTTCGTACAGAATATAGTGTTAAAGTGCTGACCAACGCCGATATTCCTACTGAAAAACTGGCAAGTGATACCGCCGACTGGCAGCGTGGGCAAGCCGGTGCTTTGATTCGGCAATGGAGAACGCAATATGGCGACCAAATAGAGGTAATTTTTGCCAACAACGATGATATGGCACTGGGCGCCATTGATGTTTACACAGATGCCGGTATAAAACCAGAGGACCTGCCCTTTATCGTAGGTGTAGATGCCACCCCCCCTGCGCTGGAGGCAATTGAAAGCGGAACATTAAAAGGTACAGTTGTCAATGATGCTGCTGGACAGGCACGCAGTGTTTTGGATCTTGCATGCTCTTTGGCACTTGGAGAAGATCCTTCGGCTACCGTTGCGCTTCAAAAAGGAAACTATATTTGGCTGCCCTGTACCACTATTACCAAAGATAAGTTAGAATAAAAACTATGTTAAAAAAAGTCCGTTGTTCGAGTTTGCTTCGAACAACGGACTTTTTAAGTTCTACCGGCTCCCTGCTTATATTATGCTGGATGGTGGCGCTGGCAGTTAAGCCGTGCGCAATAGCGCCTCCCCTATTTACCCTTTACCCTTAGCCAAAGCTTTAAAACCCAAATACCTAATGTTTTGATAAAAATTTAATATTTAAATTTAAAATGAGCGAATGCGATAAAACAAGAGAAGATAAATTGACACATTCGACAAAATATTAAATTACACTAAAATTTTTGAATATTACACTGGACAAATTAGAAAAAATATCTATAATTAGTGTTGTCGACAGAATACAATCTACAGTATGCAGGTGAAACATGAAGAAATATGTAAGATTTTGCTACAACGATGAAGTGTCATATGGAATCCTGACGGAACAAGTTATCCACAGGCTTGCCGGTAACAGCCTTTCAACGTTTGCATTAACAGATGAAGCCATTCCCCAAGAAAAGGTGGTTCTTCTTCCTCCTTGTGAGCCATCTAAAATAATTGGCACAGGCTTAAACTATAGTGACATTCAGCTGAGTCCGGGCGAGTCCTTACCGGAAAAGCCAAAGCTCTTTATTAAGCCACCTTCTACCTTAATTACTGATGGGGAAGAAATTGTTCAGCCACCTATGGTGAAGCAGCTTTCCTGCGAAGTGGAGCTGGCAATTGTAATTGGCAAAACTGCTAAGTGTGTTTCTCTGGAAGAAGCCACGGCTTATATCTGGGGCTATACCGTAGTCAATGACGTAACCGCAAGCGACCTGCAAAAGGAAGATGTGCTTTGGGCACGTTCCAAATCCTTCGATACTTTTTTACCGGTTGCGCCCTGTATTGTTTCAGATATTGATTTTAAAAATCTTTTGCTAACCACCACCGTGAACCATACGGTAGTTCAACAAGGGTGTACAAACGATATGATAAAGGATGTTCCCTGGCTGGTATCGTACATATCTCATATTATGACCTTGCTTCCGGGAGACATGATTATTACAGGAACCCCAACCGGATACGGTTCTCGCCTCCACATCGGTGATGTGGTAAAAACAGAAATCAGGGAGTTGGGAAGTGTAACAAATACTGTTGCAGGACTCCAAAATCCCTATTATTATTAAAAGAAGCAAAGAGAGGTAAGTTGTTATGAAAATTCTAGTTGCCAACCCCAATAGTTCCGAAATTGTAACCGGCATCATTATGGAATCAGCCAAGCGTAAAATTACTAATCCCAATACCCAGCTTATCCCATTGACAAACCCCAAGGGTACAAAAAATATCGACTGTGGTTTTGCTGATTATCAGTCTGTGTGGTCCTTTATCCGTGCTATTTTGGAAACCTGCGAAAAAGAGAAACCCGACGCCGTTGTTCTGGCTGGCTTTGGCAATGTTGGTGTTTTTGCTTTAAAAGAAGCTCTTTCTATCCCTGTTCTTAGCATCTCC
This sequence comes from Bacillota bacterium, assembly GCA_023431215.1. Classification (GTDB taxonomy): domain Bacteria; phylum Bacillota; class Clostridia; order Oscillospirales; family Ruminococcaceae; genus Angelakisella. The sequence goes on along the minus strand of JAEYXR010000127.1, from coordinate 23,562 downwards.
GAAACCGGTCAATACATGGCTGCCCTAATGGGTCACAAATATACTGTTCTTACCATGCTCAAGCAGTTTATCCCCTATCAGGAGGACCTGGTAAGATTGTACCGCCTGCAGGACAAATGTGCTTCTGTTCGCGGCATCAACGTCAATGTTGAAAAATGTGTTACCGACCGCGAGGAAACCTTGAATCAGCTGAAAGACGAAATTTTAAAAATTGCCGATGAAGATGGTGCTGAGGTTGTAGTTCTGGGTTGTGCAGGCCTGTGCGGCTATGATGAAGCATTGCAGGAGCTTGTAGGCATGCCCGTTTTGGACCCTGTAACCGTTACCGTCAAGTATGCTGAAATGATGGTAGAAACCGGTTTGTGCCATAGCAAGAGAAGAAAGTTTGCTATGCCTCCTCAGGAATTTGATGCTTATTTTTGGGATGGAAAAAACTAATCAATAATTGGTTTGGGGAGGAAAAGGGCAATGAAAAACGTTAACATTATTAAAACAGTTCAAAAGTTTCCTGGCGGAATGATGGTAATTCCTCTGTTGCTTGGCTGTATTGTCAATACCTTTTTTCCTGCATTTTTAAATTACGGTGGTTTTACAACCAAGCTGTTCTCCAATGGTGCAGCAGGCACCTTTGTTGGAATGTTCATCTTCTGCTGCGGTGCATCTATCAATGTACGCCAAATTGGTGTTCCTTTTTACAAGGGCATGGTGCTTACCTTTACAAAGTTTGCCGTTGGTGTAGCAATTGGCGTGGGCGTGGGTGCTATCTTTGGCCCTGCAGGTATTTTTACCATCACACCCTTGGCAATTATTGCAGCCATCACCAACTCCAATAGTGTTATGTACTCTATTCTGGCAGAAAACTATGGTGATGCCACTGACGTTGGTGCGGTATCTGTTTTGTCTTTGAATGACGGTCCTTTCTTTACCATGATTGCATTGGGACTGACCGGCATGGGCGAGATTCCCATCAAATCTATTATCGCAGTTATTATTCCCCTATTCATCGGTATGTTCCTTGGTAACATTGATGACGATGTACGCAAATTGTGCGAAAAAGGTATGCCTTTGATTATCCCCTTTAACGGCTTCTCCCTTGGCGCCGGAATGAACCTGCGTGATGTTGTAAGCGCCGGTATCCCCGGTGTTGTACTGGGACTGGTTTCTCTGGTCAGCACAGGCTTTATCTGTTACTGGGCATACAATCTGTTCTTTGGCCGCAAGCGCCCCTCCGCAGTAGGCGCAGGTGTTGGTAATACCGCCGGTAACGCAGTAGCAACTCCCCCTGCCATTGGCGAGGCTGATCCTTCTTTGGCAGCATACGCCACCACTGCCACTGCACAGGTAGCTGCTGCTTGTGTGGTAACCGCACTGCTTTGTCCGTTACTTACCGCCTGGCTCAATAAGCGTATAGAAAAAAAATACGGAAAACGTGAAAAGCATATGGATTCTGTTGCTGAACCATCGCTGACATAATACAGACTGAAAACAAAGGGGCGAAAGTGTATGTTGGATAAATTGTACATCAATGGAGAAATTGTTAGCCATACTGGACGCTGGCGTGGCTGCATCGGTGTAAAAGAAGGAAAGATTGCCAGCCTGACCTCAAACCCGGATGGAATTGCCGCCAAAGAAGTTATTGACCTGTGTGGTAAAACAGTACTTCCCGGCTGTATTGACGCCCACATACACTTTCAGGACCCCGGCATTACCCACCGTGAGGACTTTGTCTGCGGCACCGCCGCAGCTGCCTCCGGTGGTGTAACCACCGCAATTTCCCATCCTATGAACATCCCTCCTGTGGTTGATATTGAAAGCTACAACATCAATCTGGCAGCCTATGAAGGCAGAGGTTACATAGACTATGGCCTGCATGGTGGCGCAGTTGCCACAAACCTGGATCGTGTAGACGACCTTTGGAGCAAAACCGGTGCTACTGCCATTAAAATGTTCATGTGCTTCTCTGTGGCAGATTTTCCTTATGTGCAGGACGATGCCATGTACAGACATTTTGAGATTCTGGCAAAAAGCGGTGGATTGGCACTCATTCATTGTGAAAATGACAGTATCTTAAAAATGAAAGAGGAAGAACTTAAGGCTCAGGGTCGTAAGGATGGTATTGCTTATAATGAATCACATCCTGAATATGCCGAGAACGAGGCCGTTCAACGTGCCATCTTCTTTTTAGAGCAAACAGGAGCTCAAGCTGTTATTCTGCATGTAACCAACGTCACCGCTCTGAAGATGATTCATGAGGCACAGCAGCGAGGTGTAAAAGTATTTGCCGAAACATGCCCTCACTTTTTGACCTTTGTCAAAGAAGATATGAAAAAGCATGGGCCTTATCTTAAATTCTCTCCTGTTATGCATGAAGAAGAAAATAGAGAAAAGCTATGGGAAATGATTGATAAAGGCTATGTAAGTACCTTTGCATCCGATCACAGCCCCTACGAGAAAAGTGAAAAAGAGGCCGGTGAAGAGAACATCTGGCTTGCGCCCAATGGAATTCCCGGAACAGAAACACTGCTGCCCACCCTGCTCAATGGTGTAAACCAAGGACGAATAAGCTTAGAGCGGGTAGTGGAAATTACCAGCTATAATCCGGCACAAATTTACGGGTTATACCCCCAAAAGGGTGTTTTACAGCTGGGTTCAGATGCCGATTTTGTGGTGGTCGATATGGACATGATAAAAACCTACACTGTGGATGATATGAAGTCCAAATGTAGGTGGTCCCCATACTTTGGCTTAACGTATCATGGCTGGCCGGTGCGCACCGTTGTACGGGGCGAGACAGTCTGTCTTAATGGGCAGATTGTGGGCCGGTTGGGGTATGGCCAATATGTTGGCCGCTCAAAAAAGTGAAAATACTGCAAATGCTGAAAGGAGGGGGTGTAATCCCCCTCCTTTGGTACTTGCTAACAATACGCACAAAAGTTATAATAGGCAGTATGATATTGTATTATTTTTAAATAAAATGTCCCCGGAAAGTTTCGCCACATGTGCGCATTGGTAACCCTGTGGCTTTTAGTCATCTTGTGCCTTGGCGTGTAGTGAAAGGAATGGTTATAAATATGGAAACTATCGTTAAAAAGGTATCGTACCATCTGCAGGTTTATGATATTTTAAAGCGCAGGATTTTAGATGGCGATTTGAAGTGCGGCGAAAAAATCAACGAAAACGCCTTATCCCAGTCCTTGGGGGTAAGCCGCAGCCCCGTGCGTGAGGCGCTGCGTATGCTGGAACAGGACGAGCTGGTGGTTGTAACTCCCACAGGGTTAATGGTCAATCCACTGAAATCAGGCAATATCATAGAAGTGTATGAATGCCGGATGGTGTTGGAATCCTATGCGGCCAGTCTTGGAGTTGCGTATCTTTCCGATGAAGTTATTGACGCGCTGGAGGATTGTGTCCGCAGGGCCCTTGAGTATCATCGCAAAAAGGATTACGACAAAGTAGTAGAAACCAACACCCATTTTCACGATGTAATTATCAGCGGATGCCAGAATTCTCATCTTCTTGGTATGATTGAAAAAAATCGTTCATTATCACTTCTTGCCCGCAATCAGGAGTTTTCTGGGTTTAAGCGTGATGAAAGCTACTTGAATGAGCATATGGCAATTGTGGAAGCACTCAAACAGCGTAACAATGCGTTGGTAGAAGAACGGATGCGCATTCATGTTATGAATGATATGAAGTTTTATATGGAGCATTGGGAGTCTTAATTTGATAGCAAAATTCTGAAGTTCTCTGTGTAGCTGAATGCTTTAAGCAGAGCCTGTAAGATACAAAAGTATCTTACAGGCTCTGCTTATTTATTAGGCTTAAATGGGAAGCTTTAAATAGTAGGTAAAATTATCTCAAATATTGTGCTGAAGGGCGGCTGTGGTTCCAGCAGACGGATTGTTCCGTTGTGCGCTTCCACAATTTTTTGTGCAATGGAAAGGCCAAGCCCGGAGCCCTGGCTGTTACGTGATGTCTCACCAACCACAAAAGGGGTAAAAATGGTTTTTCTTATTTTCTCCGGTATTCCAACTCCATCGTCCATTAAAAGAATACGCACATGGTTTGCTTGTGGAGTTAGTGTAAAGTAAAGGGTTGTTCCTGCTTTGTTGTGCTTTGTTGCGTTGCCTATAATATTTGCAAAGGCACGCTGTAGCTGTATACGGTCAACACTGCAAGAAATGTGTTGTTCAGGAATATCAACCTCCAGGGTAAAACCAGAAAGCTCCAGCTCTGCATACTGTTCTGCCACATAATCTCTTAGGTAATTGCAAATATCTACAGATTCCTGAGTCAGGGTATATGCAGGGTGCTCCAGTTTGCTGTATTCATAAAAGGTGTTGATAAGGTCGTTAAGTCCTGATGCCTTTTGCTCAATGGTTTCTAAATATTTTGCCCTCTCATCAACAGGTATAACACCATCACAAAGTGCCTTGGCGTAACCCTGTACAACCGTAATGGGAGTTTTTAGGTCATGTGAGATATCCGCGAGCATCTTCTGGCGGTCTACTTCAAGACGCCGGCGCTCTGCCTCACTGTTTTGCAGCCTTTTTGACATTGCATTAAAGCTGACAAAGATTTCTACAAACTCCTTGGGGCCACAATAATTTGCCTGCCGTGCTTCACCGCTGTCAAAGTTATTTAACTCCTCACAAAGTAAACTCAACGGCTTTTTTATGCTTCTTTTTAGCCAAAGAATAAACAAAAGCATAATTGTACAATACGCCAGAAAGAACAAGATGATAAAAATGATACCGGCACGACTTATTGCATTTCCCATTGCAGCGCGGTCACTTAGCAGCAGCAAGGTATATTCCTCTCCTTTCTGTGTTTCAAAAGGATATTGCTGCAGGCTGAAAACAGGGTCAAGGCTATCGGTTAACAGTTGAAACTGCAAAGGACTCAGCCGCGTTGAGGGCAACTTGGAAGACTGATAGATGACCTGGTTTTGTGCATTAAAAATATAATACCGGTAAACCTCAGCTTCGTTATGAAGCTCCACAATCGAAACTGCGGTTTGAGGCTGACCATCCTCATTTAAAAACCGATGTACGGTAATATCAGGAAAAGTTCTGTATGCGGGAATATAATCAATGTCCTCTTTGGTAAGCTGTGTAATTATTTCTTGCCGGTAACTTTGATAGACAATATTTTGCTGCGAATCCAGTACAATAATGCCACCCGACTTTCCCAACAGTCGTTCCGTTGGAAAATCAGCATATCGCTGCTCGGTTAGCATGGTACGGTAGTCTTCAATCTGTGACGGATCATTTTTTTCTATTATGCTGACCATTCGAAACAAAAAGGTTACAAACAAACTGATTAGCATTGTCGCCAGCAAAAGGGTGAAGAGAATATAATTTGCCAATAATAATGTAAAAACACTGCCGCGCTTTGAATTATTTCTCAATTTTATATCCTACACCTCTAACGTTTTTAATATAGCGTGGGTTTTTGGAGTCATCTTCCAGCTTCTCTCGTATATGAGAAATGTGCACCATGATGGCATTTTCATAATTTTCATAGGATTCTCCATTCATTGCCTCACAGAGCTGAGATTTTGTATAAACCCTGCCGGGAGACTTCATTAAAAACGCAAGCAGCTTATATTCATTTGGTGTAATGATAATTTCCTCCCCATTTTTGCGCAAGACAAGCTTTTCAGTATCCAAAGTAAGCTCTCCCAGCTCAAGAATCGTCGATTCAGTTTCGGCTGTTTGAACAGTATTCAGCTTATAAAAACGCCGTAGGTTTGCTCCAACCCTCGCCACCACCTCAAGAGGATTAAACGGCTTTGTCATATAGTCATCTGCGCCTAAATTGAGACCTAAAATTTTATCGTTATCCTGCGCTTTGGCAGTTAAAAATAAAATGGGGAAATTATATTTTTCTCTAATTATTTGTGTCAGCTCAAAACCGTCCAGACCCGGCATCATCACGTCCAATACAGCCAGGTCAATTTGCTGGGCGGTTTCAACCAGTGTAAGCGCCTGCCTGCCGTCCGGTGCTGTTAATACATGGTAACCGCTGCTTTCCAAATATAACCTCAGCAGGTTTAAAATATCCTTGTCATCTTCTGCAACCAAAATTGTATATGTCACTTTTCAATCGCCTCGCTTTTTATCATTATACCACCAGCATTTCTTGTTTACTATTTCAAATAATAACAAAGAATTCTTTTGTGTGTCTTTGTGTTCTCTTAAGAAATCTTAAGAGAGGGCAAATGCTGTCTTAAGTCCTGTGGTATAGACTAATATTATCATAAGCGTGCAGAGTAAAGGAGACTTTGAAAGTGTCTATAAAAAATGAAACTTACATTTATATAGTAGTTTCCAGAACAAATACCACTCTTGGCAGGCTTATACAAAGAAAACTTGGCGTTGCTTATAACCACTGCTCCATCTCGTTGGATGCAAGTCTTGAAACTATCTACTCCTTTGGTCGTAAGGAGCTTAGAAATATTTTTCGTGCAGGTTTTGTACAGGAAAGCAAAAGTTGGGGATTCTTTAAAGAACACAACGATTCAGGTATTGCTGTGGTGCGTATTTCTGTCAGTGTAGAAGAATACGAACAAATTTATAAAATTTTAAAAGAATTTCAGTCGCAACAGGCTCAATACAAATACAGCATGCTTGGGCTGCTTTACTGTTATCTTGGTATTCCGCATAAGCGAAAGGATAAATACTTCTGTTCGCAGTTTGTTGCTGAGGTACTGCTCAAAGCAGGGCTTACGCTTTTTAAAAAGCCCGAAACCCTGGTTCGTCCCCATGACTTTTTATCATTGAACATAGGCGAGCTCATTTATAGAGGTCAAATCAGCAATTACAGATTGGTATAGGAGAACAAAATGAAGGTATGGATTATAACGGCCCGCTTTGGAAACGGTCATTTTTCTGCAGCCAAAGCACTGGAAGAAGAATATAAGGAACTTGGTTACGAGGTAGTGGTCAGCGATATAGTAGAAATTATGTATCCTAAGGTGGCGCCAACGATTTACGGCTTGTTCAATCATATTATCTGCAGAAGCAGTACCGTCTATAATTTGGTAAACGCCTTTGGGCGCAAACCCAGTGAAGCACCCAAAGTCTCTTCCTTGCTTACAGCCGCTTTTAACCGCATCAAGCCGGATATTATCATCACAACATGGTCTGCCTGCGGCCGGAAGCTTGGAGCAATGCCTGTTCCTGTCTATGTGTGCATTACAGATATCGGTGTTCATGCGGGATGGGTTTATCCCCATGCCGCCGGATATTTGGTGGCAACCAAGGATGTTGCCGAAAAGCTTGTACAAATAGGTGTTTGCAGAGAAAATATTTATGTCCGCGGAATTCCTATGAAAAAGGTGTTCTATCAACTTTCCGGCAAAGCCATTCACCGTAAAAAAGGTAACAACCTCCTGATTATGGGCGGGGGACTTGGCATCTTACCATGGGTTGATTATGTGCTTGATTATTTGTGCGAATACCCGGAGCTAAATATCAATATTATCGCAGGGAATAACAAAAAACTATATCATCATCTAAAGAACAAGTACCCATTTGTTACAGTGGTGGGATTTACTGACCAGGTATCCTCCTATCTTGCTGATGCAGATTTGCTCATCTCTAAGCCGGGCGGTGTTACGCTTTTTGAGAGCATCTATGCCACCACGCCCTGTGTCGCTATGCTCCCTACCTATCAGCATGAGCTGGAGAATGCAGACTTTATTCAAAAGCATCAAATTGGCCAGGTAATCTGGGACAAGCATACAGCCCCCCAACAGATACTGGAGTTGCTGGAAAATAATGCTCTCCGCAGAAAATATCGAGCAAACATGATACGGGTAAAATGGGAAGTAGAAACTGCAAAACAGCAAAGGAAGCGGGGATATTATGAACATGCCGTATAAAATTTTTCTCCTGTTCCCCTTTGCTGCAGCCTTTTTATATCTATTGCTGGGTGCTTTAACAACATGCTATTTGAGAATTTCCAACCCTCTTTGCCGTAGGCGCATGGCTATGAATACACTTTACCTCACCTTTGATGATGGCATTGATTCAGTTTTTACGCCAATGCTTTTGGACTTGCTAAAAAAGCATAACATTAAAGCGAGTTTTTTTGTGGTTGCATCATCAATAAAAAACAATATTCAAATACTAGAGCGTATGAAAATAGAAGGGCATACCATTGGGCTTCACTCTTTACATCACCAAAACCAGATTTTGCAGTTACCTCATCAGTTAAAAAGAGATTTTGAGGAAAGTATTGAAATTTTTGATAACCATGGTATTAAGCTTACCTATTATCGCCCGCCCTGGGGACATGCTCGTATGTTGGGTATTTATTTATGCAGCATTCATCATTTGCAAACTGTACTTTGGACTGTAATTGTAGGTGATTGGCAAAAAAATATAACCCCAGATGTTATTTGCAAAAGGCTACAGGAAAAAGTGAATGGCAGTGCTGTAATTTGTCTGCATGATGGCAGAGGAAAAAACCAAGCTCCCCTTAAAACCATGCAGGCACTGGAATACATGATTCCTAAATGGAAAGAGGCGGGATATGTCTTTAAAACAATTTCTGAACTTTACTAAGAAAATACTGTGCAACGGAGGACTTTTCATTCTCTTAGCATTTTTCACCTATCGCTTAGTTTTCTCTCGGCTGGAGAAAGGTCAGTTTAGCATGCTCCTTTCTCAGGTAAGGATAGGTTATATATTATGTGGGTTTTGTGCGCTTCTGCTTATGCTTGGTGCTGAGGCATATAACATTAAACGAAACCTGCATCTGTTGAACCAAGCTGCAAAATATTCCACTTGCCTTGTTTATGCCTTTGCCGGTAACTTTTTCAGCGGTATTACCCCTGCGGCAAGCGGCGGCCAACCCATGCAGCTTTATTTAATGTATAAAAATAAAATTCCCGCTTCTAAGGCTACTCTGGCGCTCTTTATGGATTTAGGTGCTTATCAGGCTGTAATTACCGGTCTGGGTGTTTTGGGTTATATTGGATATTCCAATATCATCCACCGCTCTTTGGGGAAATTTGTGCCTGTTCTTTGGCTTGGATTGGTCATAAATACAGGGCTGCTTGCCCTAACGTTTTGTGCCATGTTTTCAGATAAATTTATTTACAAACTGGTATCTTTTGCGGCAAAAATCATTGGGGTATTTTCTAAAAAAAAAGCTGCGACTTTTTCTAAAGCAGTAGCAGGAGCTGTGGAAAAATACAAGGAAGGCGCAGCCGTATTAAAGCAGAATATGGGCCAGTATTTCCTTAATTCCGGTATCATGCTGTTACGTATTATTGCCATGCATTCTGCCCCTTATTGGGTTTACAGAGCTCTTGGTTTTTCGCAAACGACCTTTTTTGAGATGATTGCGTTACAGTCAGTGCTTTACATTTCCTGTGCAGCACTTCCCTTCCCCGGCAGCGTGGGCATTGGAGAAAGTATATTTTTGCTTTACTTCAAAGAAATTTTCCCAGCGGGGTTATTAAGCGGAGCAATGGCTCTGAGCAGAGGGCTTGGTGTTTATGCAACCATTGGATTCAGCGGTATTGCACTGATGCTAATATGGATACTGAAGATCATAAAAAAAATTTCTTTGGGAAAGGGTGGAAAATCTTATCGACTACAAACTCCCCGCTCTTGACATTGCAAAGTATGCTGCCGCAGTCTGTGTCATCTTTATTCATGTTTACACCTTTAACCCCATAGAAAATTGGGTTGTTTTTTTATTGGCTCAAGGAGCAGCAAGGCTTGCTGTTCCATTTTTCTTTTGCTGTACCGGGTATTTTATTGCATTAAAGGGTTTTGAGCAATGGAGCATCGTCTTTCCTTATTTACAAAAATTATGCCTAAGCTATGCAGTATGGTCACTGGTTTATATTCCCATCACTCTCATCGACATGCTGCTCAACGGCAATTTGGGCAAGGAAACCATTCTTTTTCAGGGCACTTTTTTGCATTTGTGGTTTTTTCCCTCTCTCATTGTTGCTGTATTAACACTGCATTATCTTATAAAAAAGCTCCCTTTATGGACGCTTGTAACATTGGCAATTCTGCTTTATTGTTTTGGGCTAATGGGCGACGGATACTATGGTATACAGGCCTCTTTGCCCAATTGGTTGGCTACAGGCTTCCAGCGATATGAAAGTGTCTTTTTAACTACCAGAAACGGCATCTTTTTTGGCATTCCCTTTGTGTTAACAGGTGTTGTTATTGCCAAAGCAAAGCACCTACCCTCTAAATCTCTTTGTCTGGTAATGTTTGCTTTGTCTCTTTTGTCTTCTTTTGTAGAGGTTTATTTGCTTGGCATGCATCATATTGCCGCTGACTACAACATGACAATTTTTCTTGTTCCCTGCACCGTTTTTCAGTTTTGCATTTTACTACAGGTATCTTTTACCCCCCGATTTAGCTGTCGTACTCTACGACTGTATAGTACAATTTTATACCCATCTCATCTGCTCTTTTTTGGGGTGGTTTTATTTGCATCTGATCTGATCAATCTACCTTTACTAAAAAACAGTACTACCCAATTTATGTTGGTATGGGGGCTGACACAGCTCTATGCTTGGTTATGGGTTAGCGGAAGGCTCAAATTATCTAATAGAAAATCAGTTTTTTTATAAAAAGCCATACTGGGACAATATGATTTCTGATTGACCATCAACCGGCTTTTTCAGCTTCATCTCACAAATGTTTGCTCCTTCTTCACGTTCTAAAATGTCAGTTAATAAAAACAATGCTAAAAAAGGGGACCCCCTATATTCTTTCTTAGAATATAGGGGGTCCCCTTTTTTATGAGAACTACTTGATAAAGCTTACCTGCTTGTAGATTTCCTGCAAGGCCTCTTCCTTCTTTTCATTGAAAATAACCTTGTTTTCTTCAAACATATTTCTGCCTTGAGTGTCAATGGATACAATCAGTGGACCAAATTCCTTTACCCGGCATACCCACAAAGTTTCGGGCATTCCCAGGTCGCGCCATTCAGCACGCTCAATCTCTTCCACCTCGGTGGCAGCTACCACAGCACAACCTGCAGGGAAAACGCAGTGGATTGCTTTGTGTTCCTTGCAGGCAGCCTCTGTATTGGGCCCCATGCCGCCTTTGCCTACAATGACCTTGACACCGGTCTGCTCCACAAACTCTTTTTCAAACTTTTCCATGCGCATGCTGGTGGTTGGACCTACAGATACCATTTCAAATTTGTCGTTTTCCAGTGGACGTACAATGGGTCCTGCATGGAAAATTGCAATACCGTTGAGGTCAACCGGCAGCTCACGTTTTCCCTCTATCAGACGGCGATGAGCTACGTCGCGGCAGGTTACAATATAACCGTTGAGGTAAACAATATCGCCAATATGGATATCTTCCAGATCAGAATCCTTAATTGGGGTTGTCAGTATTTTTTTCTCGCTCATAATGTTACCCCCGTATGAGAAATAATGGTATAGTTTAGGTTTTTATCAAAAATGATATGTCCACGGCGGTGGGACCAGCAACCAGTGTTCACTGCAACACCAATGGTGGAGGGATGACGTGCGGTGTTTTCTACATGAACACCCATGACAGAGTAGTTACCCGACATACCCTGTGGACCAAGGCCAATCTTATTGATACCATCCTCCAAAAGCTGCTCCAGCTTGGCTGCACGTTCATTTTCGTTGTGGCTGCCAATGGGCCGCATCAATGCTTTTTTAGAGAGCAGTGCTGCAGTCTCTACCGAGGTGGCAACACCAACGCCAACCAGCAGCGGCGGGCAGGCATTCAGGCCATAGCTGGTCATAACATCCAGTACAAATTGGGATACGCCTTCATATCCCGCACCGGGCATCAGTACCATGGCTTTGCCGGGGAGGGTGCAGCCCCCCCCTGCCATGTAGGTGTAAATTTCTACATCGTCACGCTCGGGGATGATGTCCCAAAATACAGTGGGAGTACCCTTACCGACATTTTTGCCAGTGTTGTATTCGTCAAAGGTTTCTACACTGTTGTGGCGCAAAGGTGCTGCAAAGGTAGCCTGCACAACAGCTTCTTTCAGCAATGCCTCCAACTCGCCCATAAGGGGAAAGTTGACACCGCACTTAACCCAAAATTGCAGTACACCGGTATCCTGGCAACAGGGACGGTTTAAGTCCAATGCCAACTGCTGATTTTTAAACATGGTATCATAAATGGTGGTGGCCAGCGCGCTGGTTTCTTTTTGCCGCAGCTCCAAAAGCTTGGCTTCCACATCATCGGGAAGCTTTTTGCCGACAAGGGCGACAAACTTCGCCATCGTATCGGTCATGCTGCGGATACTTTGTTCTTTACTCATGAGTAATCCTCCTGTATGTAGTAGATTTTAGCGGTTAGGCTGGAAAGAAGGGGAAGAAAATGGGTAGCAGAATTAGTGATACGATGGTGGAACAGATTACCAAAGGTAAACCGGCCTTAACATAGTCCATAAAACGGTATCCGCCGGCGGTGTACACCATGGTGTTGGCGGGCATACCGATAGGAGTGGCATAAGCACAGGAACCGCCGATAACAAGTGCCATCATAATGGCGCGGGGGTCTGCGTTGAGGGATGCTGCCAAAGAGATACCAATGGGCACCAGCATAGAGGTGGTTGCAGTATTGGACATAAACTGGGTCAGTACGCAGGCAATGAGGAACAGCGCAACCAGGATAGCAAAAGGAGAAGGATTGCTGCCAAGCATATTGAGTACGGTATCTGCAATTGCTTTGCCTGCTCCGGTAGAATTTAGAGCATTTGCCAGTGCAAGCATTCCGCCCATGAGGAAGATGGTGCGCATATCAATGGATTTATAAGCCTGTTTTTCGGTAATGATGCCGGATAGCACCAAAAACAAGGCGCCAATACAGCCGATGATATGTAGTTTAATACCAATTTGTTTTTCAAAAATCATGCAGATGATGGTGGCTGCCAATACAGCAAAGGAACCCCAGCTTTTCCAGGCAGGAACATCGCTAAAGTCCTGCTTTTCTTTAAAGGTGCTGTCATCACCGGGTTCTCTTACCGGGAGCATTTTATAACCGATGGTGGTAAAGAAAAGAATACCCACAATCAGGACGGGGGCACCAATCAGTGCGTACTCAAAAAAGCCAAATTCCAGACCGATTTCTTGCAGCGCAGTTTGTGCAAAGGCATTGCCGGGAGCACCAATTAAGCTGAGGTTTCCGCCCATAGCTGCAGCAAAAACTAAGGGCAGCAGCAGCTTAGACCGATGGAAACCAGACTTGGATGCAATACCGATAACCACAGGAATCAGAACTGCCGCAGTACCGGTATTGGATAGGAAACCTGACATAATTCCGGTGACAATCATAACCGCAGCAATTTGCTGGCGCTCGGTCTTTGCAAATCGGGTTACCAGACCGCCGATTTTGTTTGCCATACCTGTCTCAAAAAAGGCACCGCCAATGATAAACATTGCAACAAACAAAATTACGTTACTGTCAATAAAGCCCTTAAAGGCATCACCCGGTTCTATGACTTTGGTAATCACCAAACCAATACACACAATCATTGAGGTAACTGCCAGGGGAATCTTCTCCCATACGAACATGACGATTGCAAAGAGCAAAAACAGTAGGGTAATGGTAATAGCACTCATAACAAACCTCCTCATTTTACAGGATACTATCATCCTCTTTATTTGATAATTGATAATGTATCCATTTATTGCTTAAATGGTAACACCCACCAACTTACTTGTCAATGGGCATTCCTCATTTTCGTCAGTTTAATTAATAGAAAGCATTTATGTTTGAGCATTGTTAACAATAGCATTTATTGCTGTAAGTGCGTCAAAATGTTCTCCATGCTACGGGTAATGTGGGCATTCATCAGTTCTTTTGCTAAGTCGGCGTCACGGTCCGTAAGCGCCTGCAGAATGAGCTTATGTTCACTGATAGATATTTTAGCATAATCTTCTTCAGTTACCTTGTGTCCCATAGAAAGGCCGTTCCACATGGAGGAAAGCAACGATTTAATTTTATCATTTCCGGCAGCTGTCCAAATTTCAACATGAAAAGCCTGATTATAGTTGGAATAATTTTGTGTATTGTTCTGCTCTAAAGCCTCTACCGCCTGCTCATATGCATTAACAACACCACTAATGTCTGCATTGTTTAGGCAAACCATTGCTGCTGCCTCGCGCTCCAATATGGCACGAGTGGTGTAGTGGTCACGGATGGTTTTTTCATTGACTCCCAGTACCAAAGCACCCTTATTGGGGCGAAGCTTAATAAGCCCATCCCTGGAAAGAATTTGAAAGGCCTCACGAACCGGGGTACTGGAAACTTGAAGCTGGGCTGCAATACTATCCAGCGTCAGCTCCTCCCCTTCTTTCAACTCACAGGATAAAATCGCTTTTCTAAGTGCGGAAGCCACCCTTTCACGGGCAGGTAAAAGTTTAATTGGTCTTAAATTGGTCATTGGCGATTCCTCCTATGGCAGCCTGTGCAGCTTTTTCAAAATAGCAGCGCAGCACTTCATATATAGTAGTCATATCTTTTTCTTTTAATGCTTTAAAAAGTCGACGGTATTCTTTTAAAGTTACCTTCCAGTCTTTGGTAAAGTTTCGCAAACTGTAGGCAAAGTAACCCGAGAGTAGCCTGTCGTGTACCTTTGCCAAATAAGGGTTGCGCAGGCAATACCCTAATTGAGTGTGTATTTCCAGCTCGCGTTTGGCACATTCCTCCTGCCCTTGCAGCGGTACTGCTGCCTCATATTGCTTAAAGGCGTCCAGCGCAGGCTGAAAGCTTCTATTCTCTTCTACCAAAATGGATACAATTTCTTTTTCCACTGCTGCCAGAACCAAAAAGTTGTGCTTAATATAGGTTGGTGTAATTCCCACAACCTGCATATGACGATTGGGCAAGCGTAATAAAACACCCTCCAGCTCCAGCTGCTGTAATGCTTCACGCACAGGCATCCGTGAAACCCCCAGCTTTTCTGCCAGAACCTCCTGTGCCAGTTCTTCTCCGTCTTTAAGCCCTCCGGAAAAAACCTCTTCCCGCAGCATTTGAACAATAAAGTCTTTGGTTTGTAAAGATTTTATCGGTTCCATTGAGCTGTTCTCCTATCGTTTTACTTCTCCTGCAGGTTTACCTGCCTTTTTAATATAATGGATACAATTTTGCTATTGTACTATTCTACACCTTTCGGCATCGTAGTGCAAGAGCCACTATTCTTCCACCTATAACAAAAGAGCCGGATACAAAAATTGTATCCAGCTCTTTCCAATTATAATTTAAGCTTTTCTTTAAAATAACCCTCTGCACAATAGAGTGCCCCTGCGGGATTATGAGCTAAAACCCTGTCTTTTGCAATGAGTGTTGTAACAAGCGCTTTGGAATATTTATAAAATAAGGAATCATGTCCTACACAGAGTCCTACAGCAATATTAAATTCTGTATTTTGGCTATTAAGCAGGTTTGCCTGTGCAATGGGATTGCACATGGGTTCAAACTTCTCTGCGTGAACCTTGTGTTCCTTACTGATACCCACATCCTCTTTAGGAATACCACCTGTTTTACAGATAACCGATACCACCTCAAACCCATTGTTGCGCAAAATAGTGTCAATGATTTTTGCTTCCTTTTTCAGGCCTCGGCAAAACGCAAGGCCAATGCGCTTGTAGCCCATGCGCCTGCAAAGCTCCATTGTTTCTTTTAGGCGCACCCACTGGCCATAACCAATACCTTCAATGGAAGATGCCTGTATATAAAATACATGATTCTCTTCTGCAAAGTATGTATCAAAGCTTTTCTTCATAAGGTTTTGCTGGTGCATGGGGCAGTTTTTGGGTAATCTTTCAGGGCTTTCTTCGCTACACGCTAAAATGGTACAACTGGCACAAGTATACATGGTCAAACCACCTTTCAAGTGATATTGTACCTATTGTTCGCCGTTAAGTAAAGTTTTTTATGAATACCCCTATTTTCAAGATAAGCAGTTTTAGTTATTAACCTAATATCTCACGGACAAATCACCACACCAAACGATACCAACCTTTAAATGTCAAGCGCTGCATGATAGCCTTGATAGATAGCATTGGTAATGTTTGAAGGGCGTACACAATCTCCAATTTCACGAACAAAGGGGGCACCATATCGTAATTCATTTGCTTCGGCACGGTTTGAAGCTTGTCCTACCGCACAAATTACAGTTCTGCCTGGCACCAGCACCTCATCGCCATTTTGATCCTTACAGATTACCCCCTGGTCGACAACTTTGACTCCCTGATACCCGGTATGACATTGCACAAATTGCGTCAATTGCTTCATAAGTATAGGGCGATGACGAATATTGCAGTCAAGTGCTAATGATTCTTTCATTTCTACAAGATGTACAGACTTACCTTCCATTGCTAAATGTACGGCACACTCACAACCTGCCAAGCCTCCGCCAAGGATTACAACGTTATCTTCAACCTTCTCTTTATTATAATAATAGTCATTTACAACAATAACATTATCGCTGTGAATACCTGGTATGGCAGGGATGATGGGTGAAGATCCAATTGCTAATATTAACGCATCAGGAGCTTCCTTTTTTAATAATTGAGGAGTCACTACCGTATTAAGGCGAACATCAACTTTCATCTTTTTCAATAACCTAGCAAAAGTCAAACCCAGTTTATACATTTCATATTTAAAAGGAATTGCTTGTTCGCTTTTTAAAATTCCTCCAAGTTCCCCTGTTTTTTCACATAGAATCACTCTATGCCCTCGTTGTGCTGCAGTAATAGCAGCTTTCATTCCTCCCACACCACCACCTGCTATCAACACTTTTTTAGAGTGTGCCGCAGGTTCTATCTCCATTCCCTCACATTCACGGCCTATAAGTGGATTGACTGTGCATCGACGGGTAGTTGTTGTTGGCCTTTCTGCCATGCAGGTAAAGCATCGCAAGCAATGTACAATTTCATCATCCCGCATCGACATTACCTTATTTGGCAGTTCAGGGTCGGCTAATAAGGCCCGTGCCATCTCTACAACATCAGCTTTTCCAGAAGCAATAATCTCTTCCATTTGTGCCGGATCATTGAGAGCGCCGATGGTAGCAACAGGCTTTTTTACATGCTTCTTGATTTCTGCCGCTAAATAAACATTGCATCCATGCTCACTAAACATAGATGGATGGGTGGTAAAAAAGCCAAATTGATAGCTTCCTGCTGAAACATGAATTAAGTCCACCAAATCTTCTACCCCTTGGGCAATGGCTATCCCCTCTTCCAGTGTATACCCGCCATCAAACAGCTCACTTCCACTCATGCGAAACTCAATGGGAAAGCCATTCCCCACCGCATTCCGTACCGCTAATAATACCTCACGTGCAAAACGCAACCTATTTTCCAGCGTACTGCCATATTCATCTGTTCGCTTATTAAAATAGGGAGATAAAAACTGGTTAATAAGCCACCCATGTCCACCATGAACCATTAGCATTTCAAAGCCTGCACGTTTGGCTAGTGCAGCAGTTTCTCCATATGCCTTTATAATTTCAGAAATTTGCTCTTTGGTTAGCGCTTTTACCGGTACTCCGTCAGACCGAATGCTATCACTGGGTCCATACTGGATAAGCTTTCTTTTTTGTTCCTTATCCACCAAATAGGTTCCTGCATATTGTCCGGAATGGCTTAATTCAACACTGGGAATAGCTCCGTGCCGACGTATAGAATCAGCCAAATATGTCCAGCTTGCCAAACTACCTGGTGTTGCTAAATCCAGATGAAACATATGTGAAGCATCAGTTGCAGGATGCACCACCAGTTCGCTTGCAGTTACTGCAGCAGCTCCCCCCTTAGCTCTTAGTTCATAAAATCCTTGTGTGCGAGGCCCCACACAGCAATCCGCGGTAATATCTGTCCCTCCCATGGGCGCACTAAACATACGATTACGAAATTGCACATTACCAAGTGTTATTGGTGCACATAAATTAGGGTGTTTTTTATGCATCTTATTACCTCTCCTATTTCATTCGCTTTATAAATAAATTAAAAAGCTTAAAAGTTACTATTATATTAAAATAATCAAGATAATATGTACAATATAGCTTTACTATAAACTCATCAACTTTTGTTATAACCTCCATGCAATTAAAAATTATTTATTTTTTTTATGATGTTATAACTTTTTATAATTACTATTGTCATAATTTCCAACTTTACATTGCTTAGTTATTTTACTTTCTCCAAATGACACCTTCATTAATTTAAAATTATAAATATGCTTTATAACTTAATAGCATATTGGTATTTTACAAATATTTTGTAAATTGTTAATCTAATATTACAAGAAGCATTGTAGGTGGCCACCGTTTTGCAGCTTTTGTATAAACAGAAAATTTGAAACTGCTCAATAAGATAATTGGGGAGGAGAAGTTAAGCATGAGTCCTATGGTAATTTGTTTATTTATCTGTGCATTAATTGTCGCAAGTTTTATTTGGGGTAAAATTCCTATGGCAACAACCGCATTGCTTGGCATGGTTTTATTTCTTGTCACCGGTTGTGTAAAACCGGAAACGGTCCTTGCCAACTTTGGCAATAACAATGCAGTAATGTTACTTTCTATGTTTGTTGTTGCTGCAGGATTTAATCGCACTCAATTTGTAAAAACATGTGCCAACAGCGTCAACAATATAGCAAAGGGCAATCTTACTATGGTTATGGTTGGCTATATTGGAGTTGCTGTTGTGCTAAGCCAATTTATCCAAAGCCCACTGGTAGTTATTGGTATTGTTGCACCCTTGCTCAGTGTTAGCTGCACCGAACTTGGTATTAGCCCATCTAAGGCAATGATGCCCTTAGGTATGGCTTCCATTATCACCTGCAGCTGCTTACCGTTGGGAAGTGGAGCAACGGTTTTTGCCGAACTTAACGGATACTTACAGGCCAATGAATATACTACATATACAGTAGACCTTCTTGACCCAATGAAAGCACGTTTGCCAATTCTCATTGTAATGACTATTTACTGCATTTTTATTGCACCTAAATTTGCGCCTGATCAGCCCCCTATTGCTATTTCAGGTATGTCGGAAAAACGTGGCACCGGTGAAAAGCCCTTACTAGCCCCTTTCCAAGAAAAGTGCGGCTATATCATCTTCTTTGCTACGACCCTTGGTCTAATTTTTCAAAAGCAAGTTGGCCTTCCTACCTGGATCATTTGCCTGATAGGTGCTATTTTAATGGTTGTTACCGGTGTAATGAATGAAAAGGAAGCCATACAAGCTGTTCCCTGGTGGATGGGTCTTTTATTTGTAGGTTCTCTAACCATGGGGTCTGCTCTTGCTGAAACCGGTGCAGGTGATGCCATTGGTGCAGCACTGGCCACTGTTGTTGGCGGCATCTCTAATCGTTACTTGATTGGCCTATTATTCTTTATTATTCCTTTCTTGCTTACTCAGGTTATGCAGAACCGGACTGTTATGATGGTATTCATCCCCATTTCTATTCTTACCTGCAAAGCTCTGGGTGCCAATCCCATTGGTATCATTATTCTAGTACAACAAGCCTGCCTGGCAGCCTTTATGACTCCTATGGCAACCCCCGCTGTTCCTCAATTTATGGCAATGGGTGGTTATGACATTAAAAGTGTATTCAAGCAGTCAATACTACCCGCACTTATTATATGTGTCGTTGCCGTGGGTTGGATTATGACCGTATTCCCTCTTTACTAAATCAGTATAATATATCAGGAAAGCATATAAAAACGCTGTGTACTAAGTACTTTGTACTACACAGCGTTTTTTCTTGTTGCTTAGTTTCATGAATAAACAATAATAGCCAAACAGTCCAGTACAATAAATTATCCCGGGCTGTTTGACTATTATGAAAGGGGGCAGATAAATAATTTTTGCTAGGATAAATGGGCAGAAATAAACTTCAGCAACAAATCCATCGAGCATTGCCAATCATCCGTTCGATTGATGGTAAATCCGTGGTGGCTGTTTTGAAAACGCTTACAGGTAACCGTAACACCCGCTCTCGCAAGCTTTAACGCAAATTCTTCATCCTCATAACATAAACTGTCGTTCCCTGCTGTCATAATTAGTGTGTCAGGAAATCCGGCAAGCTGCTTATCACTTGCAAAAATAGGTGAAACATAAGGATCTTGTGCAATTTGGGGTGCACAATAAAAAGCATTGTAGGTTTTGGCTACCTCGGCAGGCATATCCCCTTCTGCACGAGGCTTTGCAGCAGGATCAGTATATAAATCAAGGGGGCAAAATTCTATCACCAGCCCCTTGGGTTTAAACTCCTTGGTTTCTGCCAATTTAAGGCAGGCTGTAGCAGCCAGGTTTCCTCCCGCGCTATGGCCCATTAAAATAATGCGAGTTGAATCTATCCCTAATTGACAAGCATGAGCAAATGCATACTGCACTACAGCGTAGCTTTCTTCCACCGCAGCAGGATAAGGTGATTCCGGCGCAAGGCTATAATCCACATCCCACACAACACAAGAAAAAGCAGTAGTCAGCTTGCTGCAAAAAAGCTGATCCTTATCCTGTCGGCCTTTGATGAACCCGCCTCCATGGAAATTAATGAGCAGCGGGCATTGTGGGAGGACCTCCTGTGGAGTAATTTGATAAATATGAACCTTTTTATCTTCACCAACCGGGATATACAGCTCTGATTGCATATGTGCATAGGGTTCTATTTCTTCGGTTGAAACCGCTCCGAACAAATCACGACTTCTCATATGCAGTGCACGCTCTACCATCTCTTCATAGGTCATTTTTAACACCTCCTTAAACATCCCGCACAGAACCATCAAATGCTATCTGACAGTTAATGCTCCTTTGTGCAGCAGGAAACATTTCGGTAATATTATCAATAAGCTCAATGCCGATACCGGGTTTGGTTGGAACCACCAGATACCCACGGTCTAACTCCAGCGGTTCCACAAGCATTTGACTTTCGTGGCCCTGAATATAAAAACTAGGAAATTCCTGAATACACACATTGGGAACGGCTGCATCTAACTGCAAGCAGGCAGCTGTGGACACTGGCCCCAGTGGATTATGGGGTACCAGCTCAACGTAATGACTTTCTGCTATAGCCGCCACCTTTTTACATGGGGTAATGCCACCAAGGGCACACACATCAGGTCGTACATAACGGGCTGCTTTCTTTGTAAGCAAATTTTCAAACTCGTGAATATTAATAAAACGCTCTCCGGTGGCAATGGGTAATGCCGTTTTTTGTGCTACCTCTGCCATAACGTCATTGCTATCAGGGGGAATGGGATCTTCCAAAAACAGAGGGGTGTATTGTTCCACACCACGGGCAAAAGCAATAGCCTCCATGGGATTCATGCTTCGATGGACCTCCAAAATTAAATCGAAATTGGTACCAACGGCTTCGCGACAGGCTTTTACCCGTTCAATCTGAGCCGCTATACGATGACTATATATACCATCATCATAGTCACTAACCTTTTTGCGAATATCTCCGGTAATCATTAAGCGAGCGGCAGTAAACCCTTGCTTCTTAATATCAACACAGGCAGCTGCCATTTCCTCTGGCGTAAATTTAAATACGGCAGGATAGGTTCGAACTTTATCTCGGCATTTGCCTCCCAGCAACTCATAAACAGGTACACCTAATGCTTTCCCCTTAATATCCCACAATGCAATATCTATGGCGGAAATTGCACTCATCAAAATGCTTCCGCGAAAATACATGCTACGATACATATACTGCCAGTGGTGTTCAATTTTAAATGGATCTTCACCTACAATGTATCCTTCAAGCTTTTTTAGCACACCTATTGCGCCATCAATGTATCCCCACGCTCCAACTTCTCCAATACCAATAATGCCTTCATCAGTATGCAGCTTAATAAAAAGATATTTACTTGCAGGAACAAGTTCCAACTTGCTTACCTTCAATACGATTCTCCTCCTTATAATTAGTTACTGTACTTTAATAATATCGAAAAAACAGCTAACCGTCTAATACCTATAATTAATGATATTATCAAAAAAATAAATATGCCCAGTACTGTTGTACTGGGCATATTTTAAAATTAGCTATTGTGTGTTTGTATTTCTTTCAGTGCTGACAACACCTTATCTTTCGTAATTGCTATAAGCTCATGAATAAGGTCAATTTGAGGATTGTCAGGCCTGAATCCTGCTACAGAGCGTCTGGTGTATATAGGGTTTTGCAAAGAACAAAAGGCCAGTTTCTGCTTGCATTGTGGATATAGTGTATCAAAAAAAGCAACTGTCACAAACAAAGCTCCTACACCTGCACCAGCCAGCTGGTAGGCTGTATTCATATTTGCATAAGAGATAATGCGATGGGGGTGTACCTTTGCTTGTTCCAGAAGTAGATTTGCACATCTATAAAATCCATTACCGGGATAAGGCATTAAAAACGGAACGTCTTCAAGTTGTCTACCGTCAATAAAATGAGGATTTAACGGTGTTCCCTGCCAGTTGGGTAAGGAAGATACGCACTCAAAGGATCTGGGAATGGCCAAAAAAATTTCTTCTGTAGCAATTTCATCGTAAACCAGCTCAGGATAGCTCGTGTTTAAGACACCAAAGGCTAAGTCAATTTCTCCTTTTAATACGCCTTTTTCCAAAAGCTCTTCACCCCGCTCATGAAACTGTAACACGACATCAGGGTGGCGCTCACTAAATTCAGGAACAATTAAAGGAAGCCAATGATTTCCACGTGTACTTCCAATTCCTAAATTAAAAACTCTTTGCTGACTTCCAATTTGACGAAGTGCGTGCTTTAAGTTATCCGACTCTTGTTGTATCCTTTTCATTTTTTCAATATAAAGAGCGCCGGCACGCGTAACCTGCACCGGGGTCACGCTACGATCAAAAAGCTTTACTCCCAGCTCTTCTTCCAGCTTGTTTATGTAGTTGGTGAGGGTAGGCTGGCTTACATACAGCTTTTTGGCAGCACGAGTAAGTGTTTGTTCCTCTGCAATGGCTAATATGTAATCCAATTTATCTAAAGACATATTTTCCTCCTCACCGGCCAATAACACATGCAAAATGCATATCTTACTAACACATATCGAATAAAAATCTATGATTGATATGGATTATTGTAGCACAAAACAGAAAAAACGTCCAATGTTTAGCCTTGAAGCAAATTGTTTATATACCAAATGCATCACTGTTGGACACCAAATTGAAAAATATCATTGTGAAGGGCATGACTGCCCACAATATTTTTAGCAACGACCGCACTAAGCAGGATGCATGCATTCATGAGCAGCTGGAAATGGTGGGACTGAATACCGAGATGCAGACCGCTTCCCCCATGAGTTTTCTGGTGGCCAGAGCGTTGGCGGTAGACCCTCAGGTCATCATCTGCGACGAGTCCCACCAGTGCCTTGGACGTTTCTATTCAGGCGCAGGTGGTCAATCTGCTTAAGCGTCTGCAAAAGGAGTTTAACCTCACTGTTATTTTTATCTCCCATAACCTGTCGCTGGTCAAGTACATCAGTGACCGCATCGGTGTGATGTATTTGGGCAGTATGGTGGAACTTGCACCAGCCGATAGTCTATACGAGACCCCCTCCCATCCCTATAC
>JAEYXR010000082.1 GCA_023431215.1 Bacillota bacterium | reverse complement strand
ATATATACCAGCCAGCAATGGCAGGAAAA
Organism: Bacillota bacterium; assembly: GCA_023431215.1. Lineage (GTDB taxonomy): Bacteria > Bacillota > Clostridia > Oscillospirales > Ruminococcaceae > Angelakisella. Next base: position 37,590 of record JAEYXR010000082.1, on the reverse strand, counting down.
TAAAACAGGGGGGCAGATACAGAATAAGTTTGGAAGGATCAAAGGTTTTGTGGACAAATGAATAGGTATGAAAAAGGAGATGCATTTTTATGGCAACTTCGGCACCTACAGAGACTTCAAAGCGCGATCTTTTTTCCGACCGATGGGGGTTTGTTCTTGCGTGTATTGGTTCTGCCGTAGGCATGGCCAATGTGTGGGCCTTTCCTTACCGTGCTGCCAAATACGGCGGCGGCGCATTTTTGGTTGCATACCTCATTATTGCAATCTTCTTAGGCATGGTTGGTGTTGCCGGTGAAATTGTCTTTGGTCGCTGGGGACGCACAGGTCCTCTGGGTACCTTCCGCAAAGCACTGACCGAAAGAAATAAACCACTAAAAAGTATCGGCATTATTCCTGTTATCGGCTCCCTTGCCATTGGTATTGGCTATGCAGTTATCATCGCCTGGGTTCTCCGCTATACAGCTGGTTCCATTACTGGCTCCATGATGACCGGAGATACCGGAGCATACTTTGGCGCTATTGTAGGCACCTTTGGCAGCGTTGGCTGGCACATGCTGGGCCTTGCCATTACCCTGGTTGTCATGATTGCCGGTGTCAGCAGCGGTATTGAAAAGGTCAACAAGGTCATGATGCCTTTGTTCTTTTTACTTTTCCTCATCATGGCCATTCGCGTTGCTTTTCTTCCCGGTGCTGTTGAGGGCTATAAATACCTGTTTATTCCCAGATGGGAGTACCTGCTAAAGCCCGAAACCTGGATTTATGCCCTGGGCCAATGCTTCTTCTCACTGTCTCTTGCCGGATCGGGCACAGTTGTTTACGGCTCATATCTTAATAAAGACGAAGATGCCGTAACATGTGCACGCCGCATTGCTATTTTTGATACTTTGGCTGCCATGCTGGCATCTCTTGTGGTCATTCCATCTGTCTTTGCATTTGGTCTCGACCCCTCTTCCGGGCCTCCCCTTATGTTCATCACCATGCCTGCAATCTTCCAAAGCATTACCGGCGGACGGATTATTGCTATTATATTCTTTATAGCAATCTTCTTTGCAGGCCTTACTTCTATCATCAATCTTTTTGAAACACCCATTGAGGCGCTGCAACAGAGATTGGGATTCTCCCGTAAAAAAGCCAGCATTATCATTGTGGCCATTGCAGCCGCTGTAGGTGTGTTTATTGAAAATGCCGATGTCGTCGGTGTGTGGATGGATGCAGTCTCCATTTATATCATCCCCATTGGTGCCCTTATTTCTGCCGTCCTGCTGTTCTGGGTCATGGGTACAGATTTTGCCCGAGAACAAATGAGCTTTGGACGCAGCAAGCTTGTAGGCAAATGGGTACATTACCTGGGCAAATACGTATTCTGTATTGTTACCCTGGCAGTTATCATCCTGGGTATTCTAAAGGGTGGCATTTAACTACAAGTCTCGGTGACCTACGCCTACTTCTGCAATCATATTTACATACTTCTAACAAAAACACCTTGCAGCAAAAGCTGCAAGGTGTTTTTAATTTGGTAGCGCTATTATTTTCTGACCATGTATTTTCTAATGAGGCACACCAGTTCATCGTATCCGGAAAGGAAGGTAGACAAGGTATCCTGAAAACCGCCATACCACTGAAAATCCTCAGGCTGCATACTGTCCTCACAAAAGCTTTTTGCAAAGTCGGGTACCTTTTGCAGCTCCTCCATCCAGCGGGAGGGTACCGCCTCATGAATGCGGTCTTGGGGCTCAATTCCGCTTGCATTCAGGCGTTTATGCCATTGGTAGTTGATGGTCTGGCATACATCTCCTCCCACCAGCTCCGACCAGTGGTACACATTGCGGTTGGCCGCAGAAAGCAGACGAGTGGTATAGCCCCGCTCCTGATAGATTCGATAAGCCTCTTTAAATACTGCCACACCGGCCCATTCCAAGCACTCCGGCATTACCGTAATGTCAAGCTGGTTTACCTGCTTTTTCAGCCAGTCATCGGTGCGGCCTACCATGATGGTACAAACAGGTGCCATTTCTTCACAGGGCAGACCCTCTGCTTTGCGACGGGCAAGCCCGCGCTCTACGGCCTCGGCCACTGCCACTGCCTGGGCAACGGTAAAAGAGACTGTTGCATTGATGCTGACACCTTGGTAGGTGCTTTCTTCTATTGCTGCAATGCCTGCGCCAGATGCGGGCATCTTTACCTGCATATTCGCTCCAAGGCTGTTAAGATGCACCGCGTGCTGCACCATTTTTTCAGTATTCCGGTAGTATTTTGCATTGGTCTGAATAGAAAGGCGGCCCTTTTTGCCCTTGTATTTTTCAAAGACCGGCAGCAGCAGCTTAGACCTTTGCCGTCCCACCTCATCAATGAGCAGCCAGGTAATTTCATCCTCACTGGCACAGGGGTTTTGTACAATCAGCTCTTTGATAACAGGCTCCCAGTAGGGAAGCTCTTTTTTGATAACATCGCCCACAATAATGGGATTGCTTGTGGCGCCTACACTGCCGCGCTCTATGGCGTATTTCAGCTCTGCTTCTCCACAGGTGTCCATCCAGATGTCTGTGTTTTTAAACAGCTCTGCTGCTGTTTTTAATGTTTCTTTCATGTTCACCATCTCTCAATCTATTCACAGGGAATCTTGGTCACAACACCTTTACATACCACACAGGAGACTTTGATATCCTCATCAAATACCACAAGGTCTGCGTCGTAACCGGGTGCAATCTTTCCTTTTCTGTCTGCTACACCAAGTACCCGGGCAGGATTTTCTGTCATCATTTTTACTGCATCGTCAATGGTCAGCCCTGCCTGCTGATGCATGACTCTTACCAGGCGGTCTGCAGTTGCAACGCTGCCGGCAAAGGCGCTGCGGTCCAAAAGCTTGGCCACACCATCTTCAATAACAACTTCCTGCCCGTCCTTCAGGCTGCCCAGAACAGACGGGCCGTCGGGCATGCCTGCTCCGCGCATAGAGTCTGTCACCAAGCTGATGCGGGTATGGTCTTTCAGCTTGCAAATCATACGAAGCAAGTCCGGCGGCAAGTGGCAGCCGTCTGCAATAATCTCAATATCCATATTATCCAGCAAATAGCCGCTTTCAATAATACCCAGATGGCGAAAGCCGCCTTTACGCACAATGCCTGACATGGCGCTGTAAAAATGAGTCAGCAGGCGGTATCCATGCTGATGGGCCACCTTTACCTCATCCAGCTCCGCATCGGAATGGCCAATGGAACCTACAATGCCCTCCCGCTGCAAAGCATCACCCATTGGGATGGCACCATCCAGCTCTACTGCCACCGACCAGCGGCGAATCGCACCGTCAGCATATTTTAAGATTGCTTCGTACTCTTCCTTTTGGGGAGACTTCAAGTACCGGGGGTCTTGGGCGCCTGCCTGCAGGGGGTTAAAGTAGGGTCCTTCCAGGTGTAGCCCCAGAAGCTCGGGTCCGCCCTCCAGCTCAACTTGTGCTTTCTTAAAGCTGTCAATAGAGTGGTACAGCTCTTCCATGGAGCTTGTGAGGGTTGTGGGCAGCATACAGGTAGTGCCGTGGAGCAAATGAGCTTTTGCCGCTTTGGAAAAGCAGTCATCCGTTCCATCCATAAAGTCGTGCCCGCCACCACCGTGGGTGTGCATGTCAATAAACCCCGGTGACAGGTAGTTGTCCCCCACATCAATGACCATATCCCGGGACTGGGGACAGTCCCCCTGAGCAACGCTTGTAATTTTACCGTCTTCTACGGTAACATAGCCATCTATCGTCCCCAATGGAGTCAAGATACGGCTGCTCTTCATTATCATAGAATCCATGTTATCCTCCTACAGCAATGCTGCGGAATCAGTATCAATATAGAGTACTGCATTTTTATGTATACGCAGAGCAGTAGACGGACGGCTGGGGCATACAGCTTCACACAAAGTAGAGTGAATGGCTTGCGCCTTTGTTTTGCCCGGTACCATGCAAAACACCATGGGTGCACGGAGTATGGCGGGCATTGAAACAGTAATGGCTGTTTTAGGAACATCCTCCAGTTTCTCAAAGCATCCGTCATTGACCTGCTGCACACGAGATTCCTGCTCTAACTGTATCGCCTTGCACCACATGGGGTCAAAAAAGTCTGATACTCCGGGGTCATTAAAAGCAATATGCCCATTTTCACCAATTCCAATAAATGATATATCCACCGGATGATCTTGCAGTACTTGTGTGTAGCGCAAAATTTCCTGCTGTACGTCTTTGGCCTGAGAATCTATCATCAGTCTGCGCCCCAGTGGTACCAGGTCAAAAAATTCGCGTGCAAGAAAGTTGGAAAAACGCTGGGGTGCATCCGGCGCAATGCCGATGTAATCGTCCAACTGCATAGCGGTAACTTTTTGCCAGGGTACATCCTTTTGCTTTGCCAGCTCTTGCAAAAATTCATGCTGCGAAGGTGCTGCCGCAAACAAAATATTAATTTCATCCTTTTCTTTTCCCAGCTTGCGCAAATATTCGGCAGCCTGGGATGCAGCAGCGGCACCAAGTTCTTCTCTTGTATCATATACTTGCACTTGCAAGCAATCTACCGTCTTACAGACACAGGGCACAACGATCTCCTCCAAGTAGTGATTATTTTAGGTGTTTGATTCTTCCAAAATATTTCTGTTCCAGCGCCTTGTTGGCTTGATCGCCGCCGGGCAGGTTGGCGCTCATCCACACAGGAGGAGTAATTCCTTTTTCCAGCAGTTTTTTTACAGTTTCAATGACCAGGCAGTTAACGGTAAAGGCATTGCAGAAGGTAGAGGTAGGTGCCACACGCTGATCCATACCTTCAATGTCTACCACCGCATCACCGTAGGGCAGGCTGCAGTCTACAAAAATGTCTGCCAGCTCATAAAGATTTTTATTGGAGGAATGACGGGCAGTTGCACCGGCAGGAACATTATCGCCAAAGGAGCGTGCAGTTACGGCAATTACCTTCATATCACGCTTTTTTGCTTCCAGGGCGGTATCAATGGTCATGGCATTAATGCCGTATGCATTGGCAATGATGATAACCTCTCCGGGCTTTTCGCCAATGCTGTAGGAAGCAAACAGGGTTTTGGCATAGCCCTCACACCGTTCAATGATATTGCTGCGCTTGGCGCCATGCACCAGGTTAACCCCTGCATCCAGTACAGAATTGATGGGTGCCAGGCCGCCTGCACGCCACAAAAGCTCCTCGGCTGCCATGCAGGAATGCCCGCCGGTACCCACAACATGAATGACCTCGTCTCTGGCAATGGCATCTGCCATCAGCTCGGCAGCCTTTTGAATCGTCTCGGACTGCGCCTCTATTTTATTAAAGATATCAATAATAGAATCTTTATATTGTCTAATTTCCTTACTCATGATTTTTATCTCCTCTCAATAAAATTAAAATCCGCTCTATCATAAATAGGATAGAGAAAAAAGCAAAAACCGGCAGTGCATAAAAGGATACGCCCATTTTCCATCCAATTGAAGTAAAGCGCATATTCATCTTGACGGCGGCAGACTGCAAGCCTGTAAAAAACAGCATGATGAAAAAGGCAAATACCACAAGATTGACAATGATGGCAAGTACTCTTTTAAATTTGGGTGAAGCCTTGCTGATTAAAATATCAACAATTAGGTGGTCATTGCGGTGTACCATTACCGCTGCACCCAAAAGCATGGTCCAGCTTGCCAAAATAACGCATAAATCTACTGTCCATAAAAAGGAGGAACCAAAGAAACCGCGGTAGAGTATTTCGGCAACACTGACAATGAGGATGACAAAGAAGCAAAGTGCCGCAGTGGAAATAAGAAGATTATCCAGCTTATTTAGCAGCTCATGAAATTTTTTCATTACATCAACCTCCCATTACAGCGTTGGGCAGCATCAAAGAAAGCTGAGGCAGATAGGTAACCAGCAGTAGAACAATGATGAAGCCTACAATAAAAGGCACAACCTGTTTGGACAAACGGCCAAAAGGCACTCCGGAAATTTTACATTCCACATACAGCAGGGCGCCCACAGGAGGAGTAATCAAACCTAACATAAGGTTTACTACAACAATTACGCCAAAGTGGATGGGGTCTATGCCCATTTCAATGGCGATGGGCATCAGCACCGGCATAAAGATTGACATTGCCGGAATAGCATCCATAATCATACCGATAAGCAACAGAAGGATGTTGACGCCCAGTAAGAATACCATAGGAGACAGGTTGAGCATCGTAATAATTTCGTACAGTTTTGCAGGCAGCTCTTCTACTGCCACAAACCAGGAGAAAATACCCACAACACCAAACAAAACCATCAGAGAAGAAGCAAATGCCGTGGCTTTTTTAAAGGCATCTATCAAAACAGAAAGGCTAAGGGTATGATAAACAAATACGCCAACCACCATCACATAGGCGCAGGCTAAAATGGCAACCTCGGTAATGGTGACAAAACCGGTGAATACGCCTGCCACAATAATAACGGGAGCCAAAAGAGCCAGAATGGCCTGCTTAAAGAGCTTCCAAAAATCGGCAAAGGTTTTTTTGGTTTTTACGATATGTAAATCCATTTTGCGCATACGCAGGTAGCAAACCAGCAGCAAAGAACCGGTTAAAAGCAAACCGGGAATCAGTCCGCCAATGAGCAGACGGCCGGTGGAAAGGTTACACAGCATGGCCAAAAACACCATGGGAATGCTGGGAGGAATAATGGGGCCAAGCACAGCGGCACAGCAGTTAACTGAGGCTGCAAAATCATCGGGGTAGCCCTCTTTTTTCATTTCAGGGATAAGCACAGAAGAAACTGCACTGCAATCTGCAGGTGCGGAGCCGGAAATGCAGGCTATGAGCATATTGACAAACACCGCAGCATAGGCAAGGCCACCCTTAAAGCTGCCTACAAAAAACTGCGCAAGGTTGATTACCCTTTTGGTCATGCCCGAATAATTCATCAACTCTCCTACCAGCATAAAGAAAGGAATTGCCAGCAGTGAGTAAGCACTGATGCCGTTGACAAAATTAGTAGAGATTAGGTTTAAAGGGGCATTTCCCGATACCAATAAATAAATTGCTGAAGCAACACCCATGGATACGAAAATTTCCATACCCACAAACATCAACAGGAACATCAGCACAAAGCATATTACGATCAAATTGTTCCCTCCCTGTTTTATTTTCTAAACTGTCTGCAGTTGTAGCTGCAGACAGTTTAGACTTCTATCGTCCGTTAGGTTCAATTTGCTTCCTTATAAGCCTTAACAGTGGCATACGCTCCGGTTTCCCAGGCTTTGCCCTCTTTGTCAAACTGCTCATAGATGGTATCGCCTAACTTGCTGCGGACGCTGTCAAGATCAATCTCTACGTAGGTCATGTTTTCTTTTAAGAAGCTGAGGGCTTCCTCAACATTCTTTTGAGTAAGCTCGGTTTCCAGGTCACCGGCCTCCTGGGCAGCAGCTTTAATGGCATCCTGCTGGGCTGTGCTCATCTGCTGCCAGATTTTTTCGCTGATGTAGTAGGCGCTGATATCACGGATGTAGTCGGTGCGCATCAGATACTCCTGCACTTCAAAAAAGCTCTTGTTCTTAATGGTCAAAAAGCCGTTTTCTTGTGCATCGGCAGTACCCTGGCGCAGTGCCATGTAAAGGTCATTAAAAGGAATTGCAATGGGCTCGGCACCCAGTGCCTTCATGGTCTGCTGTACCACTGCAATTTCAGCAGTACGAACCTTCAGCCCTTTAAAGTCATCGGCAGTTGCCACAGCCTTGTTGCTGCTCAGCTGACGTGCCTCGGGCTCACCTTTGGTCATAAAGCAGCGAACCTGGGTTGCTGCTGCGGCCTCATCAAACCAGGCCTGTGCTTCGGGAGAATGCATAAAGCCTTCCAGCTGGTCGTGGCTTTCCCAAATAAAAGGAGCAGCGGTAATATTAAACTTTCTTGCGCCCTCCAGCATACCGTAGCAGGAGATTCTGTCATGCATCATGTCTACAACACCGCTGGTCATGCCGGGGAGCATATCGGTAAGGCCGCCCAGCTGGCTGTTGTTAAACACCTTGACTTTTACGGTGCCGTTGGTTTTTTCTTCTACCAGCTTTGCAAATTCTTTTACTGCCTGAGTTGCAGGGTCGGCATCATCACGAATGGTACCAAGCTTAAGCTCAAAGGTCTTTTCTTGGGCAGGGGCAGATTCGCCCGTGGAAGAGGAACCGGTGGAAGCAGGGGTGTTGCCGCCCTGTCCGGAAGAACAGGCTGCAAACAGAGTTACCATCAGTGCCAGCGATAGCATAAGTGCAAGTGTCTTTTTCATTTTTTATACCTCCTAAAATTGTTGTTTTTATACAGATTCCCTCACAATAAGTTTGGGTTCCAAAACAATCGATACCTCGTTACGGCCAGGGTCATGTATGCTTCCAATTAAAATTTCCGCAGCCATGCTGCCCAGCTCATAAGTGGATTGCTCAATGGTGGTTAGAGTTGGCAGCACCATCGTAGAAAGGTGGATGTTATCAAAGCCAATAACTCCAACGTCATCCGGAATTTTGTATCCGTTATTCTGCAGCATTTTCATAACGCCAATGGCAGTAAGGTCATTAATGCAAAAAATGGCCTCGGGAACAGAATCGCTTTGTATCATCTCTCTTACCTGCTCCATGCCGTTTTGATATTCGAAAAGCTCATTGGGAGCCATTTCTTCTTTTTGAGCGATGCGAAGATATTTTTGCTCAGGCTCTAGCCCATGCTTGCGGAAAGCCTGTAAAAAACCCTCATAGACCTGTTTACGGCTGGAGCGGGTTAAAGGGGAAGAAACAAACCCTATTTTCCGTTTTCCCTTTTGCAGCAGATAGTCGGTGGCCATAAATCCGCCTTTTTTGTAGTTAAAGCAGACTTTGTTGCACTTCAGGTCAATCTGCTGCTCAAAGGCAAGCACCTTTAATCCCTTTTGTATCAGCTTATGAATGTGGTCGTACTGCTCGCAAATTGATGCGACAATAACACCGGCCAGATTTTCATCCAACAGCTGGGTTGCATATTTTATTTCCAGTTCTCTGCTGTTTCGGCTGTTGTAAAGAACCATCTGCATCCCACCCGCCTGCAATGCACCCTCCAGACCTGTCACCAGGGATGCATAATACGGGTTTAAAATATTGGGTACAATTACCGCAACACTGCTACCAATGTGCTCTCTTTTGGCATAGGTCTTATAAAGCTTACTGTACCCCAATTGTTCTGCAACCTCTAAAATATGCTGTCTTGTTTTTTCGGCAACATGGTATTCTGCATTGCTCAAAACTTTTGAAACTGTAGAAACAGAAACTTTTGCCTCCTGTGCAATGACATACACCGTTACCGCTCCACTTTTTTTGTTAATAACAGGATTCCTCCTTTCTTATTTATTTCTTTTTATTTCCTATTTTATCAGGTTTTATTCCGCTTTTGCACCTTTAATATAGCAAATAGCAGCATTTAAATGCAATAAGCTAAGCAATATTTCTTTATGTTTCTTTTAGATTCTAACTTTTTTGCAAATTCAAATTATGGGCTTTGGTGTAAATGACATTGGTATTTAACCTCTTGTAGATTGTGCACCGACAACAAAAAGCCCGCCGTTTATGAAAACGACGGGCTTTTTGTTGGTCAGGTTAAGAAAGTTCATGTTACTTCTTCAAGATTATTTCCTGCATAAAAAAATACCGGACTTCATCTAAAGATGAAGTCCGGTATCTGGTCTGAGTGACGGGACTTGAACCCACGGCCTCTACCACCCCAAGGTAGCGCGCTACCACCTGCGCCACACCCAGAAACAGCTTAATTATAGTATCATATTATTTGTTAAAAAGCAAGAGTTTTTTACAAATAATCTAATATTGAAAATCAATTTTACAGTATTATGGCTTTTATTACTTGCTGTGTTTTACATGGCGACGGTATAAAACCACAGACACCACAGAAATAATGATTGTCATTGCACAGGAAGCCATAAATTCTACAGATGTTGGGTCAGTGATAGAAACTCCAATAAAAGTAGCTGCAAGCATCGTAGGCACAAGGCCCAGCAACGAGCCGACAGTATAACGCCAGTATCCGACATTCAGAGCACCCAGCAGCATACTTACCACATCTCCGGGGAGCAGGTTAATTACCCTTGTAATGTAAGAAATAAAGAAGCCGCCGCGCCCCTGTAGACGATGCAACTGCTCTGCCTTTTTGTACCTGCATACAAGGCGTTCCACATATTCTGCGCCATAAAAGCGGCCTAAGCCATAAGGGATGGATACTGCTACCCACAATCCAGCAATGTTAAGCAAAACAGCTGCCAGAGGATCAAATAATATTCCCGATGCAACATACAGCACAATCAGTGGAAAAACGATGGTCACAGACTTTACACCATACATTCCAATCAGCCCCACGGCTGCCAGCAGGTAGCTTTGAGGCTTATAATTCAGAATATCCTGTACCTTAATATCACGAAGCTGTGCTCCGTACCGCCACAGCACATAAGCCACTGCCAACAGCGGCAAAAATCTCACCAACCACAGCAAAGCAGAAAGAAATCTCCCCCCGGGAGTTTGTTGCTTGTTGCCGGATACATTGTTTTTAATGCTAAGTCACCTTTTCTTCTGTGATATATCGAAAACCCTCGCCTAAAATTTCGCTGGTGTCTGCAGCAATAACAAAGGCATTGGGATCATGTCTTTTTACTACCTCGGCAATTCGGGGGTATTCCGAAGAGCGTACGGCACACAGCACCATATCCTTCTCTTTGCCGGAGTATGCGCCCTCAGCCTTTAGATAAGTAACGCCACGGTCCATTTCATCCATAATGGACTGTCCAATTTCCCGCTCTTTTTCCGAAATTACCAGCACCATTTTGCCTGTGTTTAATCCGCATAGTATAGCATCAATTGTTTTATCCATTGTGTATATACAAATCAAGCCATATAAACCTGCTTCGATGTTATGAAACACCAACACAGAGGATGCAAGCACTACAAAGTCTACTGCCATCATTACCTTGCCAATGGGCACATGCCGATACCGCAGCTGGATAAGCCGGCAGACAATATCTGTGCCACCGGTGGTGGAGCCCCGCATAAATACTGCTGCCAAGCCCGCTCCCATCATCACACCGCCCAGTAAAGCGGCTATGATGTAATCACCTTCATATACAGGAACAAAAGGCATCGCATAGTTGAGTATCATGGAAAGAACAAATACGCTTTTTAATGTTTTAATGGTAAATGCTTTTCCTAAAAAAATCCACGCCAGGATGGTAAGAGGAATATTCATCAGCAGGGTAAGCGTACCCAGAGGAATATCCGTAAGATAATTGATCATGACAGCAATACCCGAAACACCACCGGGAGCAATTTCCTTTGGTGCAGCAAAACAGCTCAGTCCAATGGAAAAAATAGTACTGCCCCCAATGTCATACAGAAGATCCACCAGAAAGGTGCCGAAACTAATCCCCTTAACCTTACTCAACGTAAATCTCCTCCCCAATACCTGATGCAAAACAAATCTACATAGTTATTTATGCTTCCAAAGTTGTGTTTAACAGTCATTTGTCCGACTGTTACAGTGTTCCCAACGAGATGCGTATCATGTAGATTTACTTCTCCTGTTGACTTTGCAGATGCTGTAGCCATACCACAGCAAACAGCTCCCGAAGACGTTGTTCCTGACCCATAAGGTAAAGATAGCCAAACAACGCCTCAAGGCCTGTTGCACGGCGGTATTGGGCAGGGTCGGCATGGCGAGGCACCGAAGCAGAATGGGCATTGCGCCCCCGTTTATACACAGCTTCCTCTTCCTCTGTCAGCAAAGGGAGCAACAGCTCTATGGCGTCCGACTGAGCCGAAGCACATACCAGCTCCACCGCTGAACGGTGAAGACGGTTCACCGGCATGTTTCCTGCCGCTGTTAAATGTTCCCGCACCAGCAGACCATAAACACCGTCACCAACAAAAGCCAGATTAAGTGGGCTCATCATACGGGGCGACTCCGCCCGCTGAGTTTGTGTCACCATACAAATCATCCATTCTGCCGCTTCGCGCCGGCAAAAGTCTGTGAGAAAGGATACATCTTATCCCGCGAAGCAGAGGAATGATAAGATGATTTTGCACAATTGGGGCGGCAGTGATCTAAGCGAACGAATCGCCCTGTGCATTGCCCCTGTGAGGGAATAACGTGAAAGAATTTCGCGTTATTCCTCCATTACGCCGCTTCGCGCCGGCAAAAGTCTGTGAGAAAGGATACATCTTATCCCGCGAAGCAGAGATTGATAAGATGATTTTGCACCATTAGGGCGGCAGTGAGTTAGGCGAACGAATCGCCCTGTACATTGCCTCTGCACAGCGCAAAATGAGCGATGACCCTTTGAAGGGGCAACCAATAAAGGCGGTACTTAGCCCGCAAATCAACCCAGGAGCATTGGTGCAAAACTCTATTACACCAGTGTTCTTACAGCAAATTATACAATCCGTATTATTATATGCATCTATATATTACCGTACGTAATCAAACTCATAACCCAGGATGCTGACGGTGTCACCTTCCTCAACTCCCATTTCTTCCAGCTTATCAATAATGCCGCTTTGACGCAACACACGCTGGAAATACTGAAGTGACTCATAATCATCCATATCTACCATACCCAGAGCCTGTATCAGCCAGTCTGCTTCTACTACAAAGATGCCGTCCTCTACCTTGATTTCAAACTGATTGCGCTGAACGGCAGCCATACGCTCTTCACGGGTAATGGGCTGTGCCTCGTACTCTATAATGGGGGGCAGAGTCTCCAGCTCCTTGGCAATGGCATATACCAGCTCCTGGGTGCCCTCGCTGATAGGGGCGCAGATTTGATACAGGTGATACCCCTTTTCTTCCACATAACTGCGGAAGGCGTCCAGCTGCTCGGGGGTAGCCATATCGCATTTGTTGGCGGCTACCAGCATGGGGCGCTCTGCCAGCTCCTCGCTCCAGTTGCGCAACTCGCGGTTAATGGTCTCAAAATCCTCGATGGGGTCACGGCCTTCACTGCCCGATACATCTACAATATGCACGATGAGGCGGCAGCGGTCCACATGGCGCAAAAATTCGTGCCCAAGGCCAACGCCTTCGCTTGCGCCTTCAATCAGTCCGGGGATATCTGCCATTACAAAGCTGGTTTCATCGTCCACACGCACCACACCCAGTACAGGTACCAGGGTAGTAAAGTGGTAGTTGGCAATTTGAGGCTTGGCGGCGCTTACCACCGAAACCAAGGTGGACTTGCCCACATTGGGAAAGCCTACCAAACCAACGTCCGCCAAAAGCTTAAGCTCCAGCTCTACCTCAAATTTTTCTCCGGGCAGGCCGGGCTTTGCAAAACGGGGAATTTGGCGGGTGGGGGTTGCAAAATGGCTGTTTCCCCATCCGCCCTTGCCGCCATGGGCAACTACCACAGGCTCGGTGCCCGAAAGGTCTGCCAGTACGCGGCCTGTTTCAGCCTCGCGCACCACCGTACCACGGGGTACCTTGATGACCAAATCGTCCGCACCTTTGCCAAAGCATTTTTTGCGTCCGCCGGGTTGGCCGTTATCGGCAAAATAACGTCTTCTATATTTAAAGTTAATCAGGCTGCTGATGTGGGTATCGGCAACGAAAATGACGTCTCCGCCCTTACCCCCGTCGCCGCCGTCGGGGCCGCCCGCGGCAACATATTTTTCTCTGTGGAAGGAAACGGCACCGGCGCCGCCATCCCCCGCCCGAATAGAAATTCGGGCCTTATCTACAAACTCGCTCACGGGCAAGCCTCCTTTATACTGATACATCTTTTGTTAAATTTGGTAAAAATTGTTTTATTATGCTAGTGTGGTACTTTATTAATTTCCCCCTAAAACAGAAACAAATCCCGGTTGCCCCGGGATTTGTTAAAGTCTTTTTCGGATTTATGCAGAATAGACAGAAACCTTTTTGCGGTCTTTGCCCATACGCTCGAAGCGAACCTTGCCGTCTACCAGAGCAAACAGGGTGTCGTCAGAACCGATGCCGACATTGTTGCCGGGATGGATATGAGTACCTCTCTGACGAACGAGAATGTTACCAGCCAGTACGAACTGACCGTCAGCTCTCTTTACGCCGAGTCGTTTAGATTCGGAATCGCGTCCGTTTTTAGTAGAGCCTACGCCTTTCTTATGTGCCATCGTTTACACCTCACTTATCAATCAAATATCATTACTGAGCAATAGACAGAATCTCAACCTTTGTGTAGGGCTGTCTATGGCCCATCTTACGCTTGGAGTCTTTCTTGGGACGATAGGTCAGAACAGTGACCTTTTTGCCCTTACCGTTTTTGATAGCTTTAGCAGCTACGGTTGCGCCAGCCACATAAGGGGCGCCAAAAGTAACGGAGCCTTCCTCGCCAACAGCCAGAACCTTGTCAAAAGTAATCTGGGAATCAGCTTCGACGTCCAGCTTCTCGATGTAAACGACGTCGCCGGCTTTTACGGTATACTGCTTACCGCCGGTTTCAATAATTGCGTACATAGTAATTCCTCTTTCTAAAAGTCTCGCTGTGAAAAAACAGGCGGCTTACCTTAAAAAAGTGCGCACTTATGGCCTGTCACATGCGGCAAGAAACAGTTTAGCATAAAATACATAGCTTGTCAATAAACTACCTCAAAACGTACCCAAAATATTTGACAAGACCTTTTATTTTTTTAAAGCATTTTTAGCCGTTAAACTAAAAGGATATTTTGCTCAAAAAAGATAGCTGTGCCGTTTATCCCAGCCTGCTTTTGGCTGCAGTAATGGTGTTGCGCATAAGCATTGTAATGGTCATAGGCCCTACACCGCCGGGCACAGGGGTAATCCAACCGGCAATCGGCTCCACAGCGGAAAAATCCACGTCTCCGCATAGCTTGTTGTTCTCGTCTCTGTCCATCCCCACATCAATTACCATCGCACCGAGCTTTACCATATTGGCACCCACAAACTTGGCTTTGCCAATGGCTACAATTAAAATATCGGCCCGACGGGTAACCTCGGCCAAATTCTTGGTGCGGCTGTGGCAGATGGTAACGGTGGCATTTTTGTGCAGCATTAGCATTGCCATGGGCTTGCCCACAATATTGCTGCGGCCGATGATGACGCACTCCTTGCCGGAAATTTCCTCACCGGTGCTGGCAATAAGCTCCATGATGCCTGCAGGGGTGCAGGGCAAAAAGCGGTAATCGCCAATCATGATGCTACCCACGTTGCGGGGGTGAAAAGCATCCACGTCCTTATTGGGGTTGATGGTGTCTATAACCTTCTTTTCATCCAAATGCCCGGGCAGGGGCAGCTGCACCAAAATACCGTCAATCTCTTCTCTTTCATTTAAGGTTCGCATCAGCTCCAACAGCTCTTCCTCGGTGGTGGCAGCCGGCAGGGCATACTCCTCCGAATAAATTCCTAACTCTGCACAGGCTTTTTTCTTATTGTTAACATACACACGAGAAGCCGGGTCGTCACCAACTATGACCACCGCCAGACCGGGACGGACGCCACGCTCTGTCAGCTCTGCCACTTCCTGCTTCATCTGTTCCCGCACTGCTGCAGATACCGCCTTGCCGTCAATTATCTTTGCCATTAAAGTGCTCCTCCCCTGTCTAACCTTGTTGTT
This sequence comes from Bacillota bacterium, assembly GCA_023431215.1. Lineage (GTDB taxonomy): Bacteria > Bacillota > Clostridia > Oscillospirales > Ruminococcaceae > Angelakisella. Next base: position 21,982 of record JAEYXR010000082.1, on the reverse strand, counting down.
GTCCCAAGCCTTTAGGCCTTTTCTTCTCCAGCTTCTTCTTGTGTTTCCTCTGCTGCCACGGCCTCCTCAGCTTCCGCTTCGGCCTGCGCCTCGGCCTCCACTTCTTCCTTCATCTCTTCAAAGCCTTCGGTACCGGCAGCACCTGGTTCTTCGTCAAGAGCATCTTTTGCAGTTTCAGCTGTTTTTTCCGGATTTACTTCGCTGCCTTTTTTTACTCTCTTTTTTTGCTTTTCTTTTGCAATATTTTCTTCAGTTTGGACAATACGCACCTTACTTTCTTCAGTTTGGGCATACAGCTTTAAATAGGACGGACGCGCACCGCCCTTGAGTTTAAACTGAAACATAATTAAAAGCACTGCGGCAAGAACAAATAAAACAGCACCCAGCACCTGAGAGACCCGGAATGCCCCCCACATGAGGCTGTCGGTACGCAGACCCTCTACCAAAGCACGGCCAAAGCCATACCAGCCCATATACCAAAGGGCTACCTGACCGTCGTAGCGGCGGCAGCGGGTAATGACAAAAGCCAACACCAGGAACCCAATGAAATCCCAGAGAGACTCATAGAAGAAGGTGGGGTGTACTGGTAAAGCAGGGTCTACCATAATACCCATTTCGGCCAGAGACGCCTGCATGTTGGTCAGGTAATTTTGGATGGTGGTGGAGGTCATGCCCCAGGGAAGTGTGGTATTGGTGCCAAAGGCCTCCATGTTAATAAAGTTGCCCCAGCGGCCGATGGCCTGACCCAGGAGCAGCGCCGGCAGACCTACATCCAGCATAGGCAACAGCGGCAGCTTTTTGACACGGCAGGCAATGTAACCCACCAAAATAGCACCGATGATACCACCGTAAATGGCGATGCCGCCTTCCCGGAAGGCAAAAATCTTCATCAGGTCGTCTTTGTACATGTCCCACTGAAAAATGACATAATAGGCACGGGCTCCAACAAGTCCGCCTACAATGGCCCACAGCAAAACATCCAGGCCATCATAAGGGTGTATGCCAAATTCTTTGGCCCGGTAGTGAAAGTACAGAATGCCCAGCAAAAAAGCTACAGCAAACAAAATTCCATACCAGTACACATAAAAGTCCCCAATGGAAAATGCCACTCTGTTCAGGGTGAGTTCCCAGCCAAGACCGGGAAAGCTTATTACATCTGTCATATGAATCATCCATTCTGCCGCAACCCGTCAGCACAAATATTGTATAAAAGCTACTATCTTATCATGGGTCGCAGCGGAATGATAAGATGATTACTGTGCACAGCATGAATTTTAGCCAGCTCTACACATTTTTGGCCATCAGGCATTGCCCAATATGCTGCCTTTATAAATAAGGTGTCAAAAGAGCCCAACACTGCATTTAAAGTCCTCACAGAAAAGTCTTTAAAATGCAGTGTATGAAACCTGTCACACAACCGTTAGCCTAAAAGGACTTGAATTCATGTTAATGCGTTTTATTTTCGGTATCAGGGGCGACACCGTATTATTTAGAGTTTGTGCCTTAGCTCAAAGGGTCAATAACCGAAATTGCGCTGTAGCGGCAGTCAAAATCCTCTTTCAACCGCACTTCCAGCTCCTCCAGTGTTAGATTGCGCACTGCGTCCAGCAGAGAGTACATATTTTTCATGCCTGCAAAGTGCGTAATCACCATGAGGCTGGCAACAGCATCCACACGGCTGTACATGCCGATATAACGGCCATAGGTTGCTTTCTTGCAGCGCTCAAAGGCTGCTTTGTCAATGCCCTCACTGCGCAGGCGGTCGATCTCCTGGCAAAGCTGACGGTAAACACCATTGGGGTCACGGCTTTCTCCGCCAAACATACAGGTCATATAATCTCTGCCTGCCAAAACCTCATATTCAAAGGTGGAATTGATGATACCGCTGTCGTACATTCTGCGGTACAAGGGCGAAGACTCCCCGCAGATAATTTCCATAAGAATTTCATTTTTTACTTGGTTTAAAAGATTCTCAGTTTCATTGCCTGCCATACCTTTAAAGCCAATTTGAAATTGAGGTGTAGAAACAGGCAGCTTTTGGTGTACTTCTTTGCGGCAAACCTCACGTGGCTCGGCAACGGTTTTGCGCTCAATGGTGATATCCTCTGCCACGGGCAAAATTTTGTCTACCAAATCCACAACTGTCTGTGCCTCAAAATTACCAGCCACAGTTAAAACCATATTATGCAGATTATAAAACGTACGGTGGCAACGGTACAAAAGGTCGGCATCAATTTGAGCAATGGATTCTACTGTGCCGGCAATGTCCAGCTTAATGGGATTTTCCTTATACAATGCATCCAGCAGGTTTACCATGCTGCGCCAGTCGGGACTATCATCGTACATACGGATTTCCTGTCCGATGATGCCCTGCTCCTTGGCTACTGTTTCGGGGGTAAAATAAGGCTGAGAAACAAAGCTGAGCAAAATTTCCATAGATTTTTCAAAATTCTCTGAGCAGCTGAACAAATACGCCGTACGGTCAAATGAGGTGTATGCATTGGCACTGGCACCGGTTTTTGCATATTTGGCAAAGGCATCGCCGTCTTCACATTCAAACATCTTATGTTCCAAAAAATGGGCGATACCGGCGGGTACGGTGACAAAATCAGCGTCTGCTTGTGTTTTAAAGGTAGTATCAATAGAACCCACCTTGGCCGCAAACAGTGCGTAAGCCGTAGAAAAGCCCTGCATGGGGCAAAGCAGGATGGTTAGTCCCGAGGGATGCCGGATGGTGGTATAGCTTTGTCCCAATACCTGGGAAGAAATAAGTTGATTATGCACCTTTTTCGTCCTCCTTACTGGTGAGGAAATATACGGTATCCAAAGTTACCCTGCTGGCTGCCTGCTCAATCTGGCTGCGGGTAACACCCTGCAGATCGGACAGCTTTTTGGCAGGAGAGTCGCTGCAGCCCCGAAGTATCTGGGTCAGGTACCAGCTTTCGGTGGCAGAAAGACTATCCCCCACCGAGCGCAGAGAGTTTGCCACGGTGAGCTTGGTATCTGCCAGCTCATCGTCGGTAAATTCTCCTTTGGCCAGTGCCTCCAGCTCATGGAGAATGGCTTTTTGCGCCTTTTGGCGGTTGCCCTTTTCCACGCCGATATCCACCAGTAAAATACCGCTGCTTTGGTCAAAGTTGGCAGCGCAATAGTAGCAAAGGCTCAATTTTTCACGCACATTTAAAAACAGGCGGGAAAAGGTGGTGCCGCCGTACATGGCAGTCATCAGACGCAGGGCGTCCTGCTCTTGGCGGGTACCGCAGGAGCCTACACGCATACCCAGCACCAGCTTGGACTGGGCAATTTCCATTTTTTCTTCCATCTCCCGCAGCTCGCCTGCCTGCTCCACCAGCGGGCCGGGGATGTGGGTCTGTGGATTGCGGCTGATTGCACCAAACCGTGTGCGGAATTTTTCCTTTGCCTCGGTGGGGTCTCCGCAGCCGGTAAAGATAATCTCTACACGGGCGGTATCAATCAGCTCCGTATAGCGCTGGGCAACGCTATGGGGGGTCAGGGCTTTGGCCTGCTCCGCGGTGCCGTATTTAGAAACGGCAAGGCGGGTGCCCTTGCTCATGGCGTTTTTGCAGCGGCGCAGGGCATAACCCCGCTTGTCGTTGATTTCAGACTCAATGGTATCAATCAAATACTGCTGCTCCAATTTAAAATCCTCGGCGTCAAAAGAACCATTCTTGATGTTGGGCTCCAGCACCATATCCCCCAGCAAATCGGCACACCGACCGGAAATGACCTCACCGTCCAGTGTAAATTTGTCATCAATGGAGGTAATGGTGGCAGAAAGTATTTGATATTCGCCGTACTTGCCTACCTCGGCACCAAGAGAAGCACCATAAAGGTCGCACAGGGTCTGCTCCAGCTTGGTAAAATCGGGGCACTTTTTGCTTCCCTTTCGCAGCAAAAACGGCAAAACTGCATTTGCCGCGGCTGTTTTTTCGCTTAGGGGAGCAATCAGGTTTAAGGTGATGGAATTGTGCTTGAATTTAGGGTCACGCACGCTGGCAAAGTAGACACCTTCCGCCAGCCGTTCCCGGACAAAAGATTCGTTCATCATGCAATCGCTCCTGTTTCTATGTTCATTGGCCATGCAGAACATACCAGTGAGTATGTCCTGCGGCCATTGCAAAAATAACATGCTATAAAAGGTATTGGTTCTCTGATTAAACTAAGCCGTTGAGGCTGATTTAAACTATTAAAATAAACCGCTATGCGGTTATTATATCCTATTGTTTCCTTTTTTTCCACATTAACAGCTGCTTCTATTAAGATAATTTACAGAAATGTTAAATCTATTGGCTCAAATGAATTTAAAAAATTTGTCGATAGACGGATTTATGATTATCTATTGGCTATTGGCCCATGGCGTTGATTATGGGTAGATATGAGATACCTGTTATGACAACCACCATATCTGCAAATTTTTAACGCCGTACTCTGCCAGAGGGAAAAAGATTGCCGGCAACCTCCAAATATAATTATCATAAACAAAAAAAATTTGCAGTACAATTTTAGAGGTTAAGAAATTTTTGGAAACGGCCTGGCTATTGTTGTAAAATTATGTCTTGTTCTAAAAATAATTTATCACAATAACCAGGATTATTCTTTGTTTATTTCGCTATATGAAATCACAATATACATAAATTTAGAACATTAAACTATATTTATATACAAATTGACTAAAAGTATATTGACAATTAATTATTGCTCTGATAAATTTAGTGTTAGAAAGAGAAAGTTGTGTCCGGCAGTTTGCTGTGTGCTGTTTCTTCATCTGCATCACAATGCTTACCTTTTCGCTCTTGTTATTGAAGCTATGATAACAAAGCAACGCAAAGCAAAAAACGTCAGCCTTGTAAATAATACCGTCTGCCTGTCGGTACTCCGACGACCAGGGTATCAATTTATATTCAGGATACGTCGCAAGATGCATCCGCAAAATTGGAGGTATTATTGTTATGGCAAAGTTTATTCCGGAACCCTATCGAATCAAGATGGTAGAACCCATCAAAATGACCACACGTGAACATCGTGAGCAGGCTATCAAAGAGGCCTCCTACAACATGTTCCGCCTCAAAGGCGAGGATGTGTATGTAGACACCCTCACCGACTCAGGCACCAACGCCATGAGCGACGCACAATGGTCTGCACTGATGATGGGTGATGAAGCCTACGCCGGTGCAAAGAGCTACTTTAAGCTTGTGGAAACTGCCAAGGACATTTTTGGTTACGGCTACATTCAGCCTGTTCACCAGGGCCGCGCTGCCGAAAAGGTTTTGTTCCCTTCTTTTTTAGAAGCCGGCAAGTACGCCATTGCCAACCTGTTCTTTGACACCACCCGCGCCCATGTAGAGCTGGCCGGTGCCCGCTGCCTGGAGTGCTGCAACCCCCAAGCTGCCGACAGCCAGCTGCGCGCTCCCTTTAAGGGCAACATGGATGTTGCCAAAATGGAAGAGATTATTAAGGAAAAAGGCCCCGAGAACATTGGTATGGTAGTAATGACCATTACCAACAACTCTGCCGGCGGTCAGCCTGTTTCTCTTCAGAACATGCGGGAAGTTGCCGCTATCTGCAAAAAGTATCATATTCATCTAAACATTGACGCAGCCCGGTATGCCGAAAACGCCATGTTCGTCAAGCTGCGTGAAGAAGAGTGTAAGGATTGGTCTATTCAGCGTATCATCCGTGAATTCTTTGACTTGGCAGATACCTTTACCATGTCCGCCAAAAAGGACACCATTGTCAACATGGGCGGCCTGATTGGTGTAAAGGACGAAAATGCTCCTTATATCCTTAAAATTAAGGCAAACTGCATCTCCTTTGAAGGCTTCTACACATACGGTGGCTTAAACGGCCGTGATTTGGAAGCACTGGCAGTGGGTCTGCGCGAGGGTCTGGATGAGCACTGGCTGCGCTACCGCATCGGCACCATGGAATATATTGGCGAGCGTTTGGATGAGTTTGGTATTCCTTACCAGTCTCCCGCCGGCGGCCATGGTATCTTCCTGGATGCTGCCAAATTCTATCCTCAGCTTCCTTATTACGAGTTCCCCGGACAGGTGCTGTCTATTGAGCTGTATAAGGAATGCGGACTGCGTGCCTGTGATATTGGCTCTTACATGATAGGTAACGACCCCGACACCGGCAAGCAGCTTAAATCCATTAACGAGTTCACCCGTCTGGCAATTCCCCGCCGCGTATATACCCAGTCTCATTATGATATGGTTATTGACGCCATCAACGAGGTCTGGAAACGCCGCGAGTCTATTCGCCACGGCTATAAGATTACTTGGGAGCCCCCCATTCTTCGTCACTTCCAAGCTTCTCTTGAACCAATTGAAGATTAATATGTTAGTTCTGTTAAGTGTGTGTTCTACGTAATGTAAAAGCGTAGAGTTAATTTCACTGCTAAAGACGCCCGTGGTAATCATAACAATTTCCACGGGCGTTTTTAAAGGGATATATAAGAAAAGGGGTGTGACTATGAGTAGTTTAACAAAAAAGCGCGATGGGTTTGCTAGCAAATGGGGATTTATTCTGGCCTGTATTGGTTCTGCAGTGGGCATGGGCAATATCTGGATGTTCCCACAGCGTGTTTCCAAATACGGCGGCGCCACTTTCCTGATTCCGTACTTTATTTTTGTTGTTCTCATTGCATCTTCCGGTGTTATTGGTGAAATGGGCTTTGGCCGCGGTACCCGTTCCGGGCCTATGGGCGCATTTAAACAAGCCGTTGAAAGCAGAGGCAAAAGCGGCAAACTGGGAGAAGCCTTGGGTGCTATCCCTGTGTTAGGCTCTTTGGCTCTTGCAATTGGTTACTCCGTAGTTGTAGGTTGGATTTTTAAGTACACCATAGGCACATTTACCGGCGCAACCCTAAGACCCAACTCCCCTGAAGAATTTGGTGCAGCCTTTGGGCAAATGGCCTCCGGCTTTGGCAACAACATCTGGCAGTGGATTGGCCTTGTTCTTACCTTTGCCATTTTGATTATGGGCATTGGCAGCGGTATTGAAAAAGCAAACAAAATTATGATGCCTTTGTTCTTCTTCCTGTTTATCGGACTGGGCATTTATGTTGCTTTCCAGCCCGGTGCTGCTGACGGCTACCGCTATATTTTCACCATCAACCCCGAAGGCTTTAAAGACCCCATGACCTGGATTTACGCTATGGGTCAGGCTTTCTTCTCACTTTCTGTCGCCGGTAACGGTACCTTGATTTATGGTTCTTACCTTGGTGAAGGAGAGGATATCCCCAACTCTGCACGCAACGTAGCTTTCTTTGACACTTTGGCAGCCATGCTGGCAGCACTGGTTATTATTCCTGCCATGGCAACAACAGGTCAGCAGCTAGACCAAGGCGGCCCCGGACTTATGTTTATTGCTCTGCCCAACCTGTTTAAGGGTATGCCCGGCGGCAGCATCATCGTCATTATTTTCTTTGTTGCTGTTTTGTTTGCCGGCGTCACTTCCCTTATCAACCTGTACGAGGCCCCGATTGCCACCATGCAGGAAAAATTTGGTCTGGACCGTATGAAGGCCTGTCTGTGCATAGGCGGCGTTGGTATTGTTATCTCTACCTGCATCCAGGCAATCGTAGGTCAGTGGATGGACGCAGTTTCTATTTATGTTTGCCCTCTGGGCGCCGGTATGGCCGGTATCATGTTCTTCTGGGTGTTTGGCGAAAAATACGTCAAAGAACAGCTGGAAAAAGGACGTACCAAGCCTCTCCCCGGTTGGATTATCCCCGTCAGCAAATATGTCTATTGTGTAATGGCCATTTTGGTTCTGATTCTTGGCGCAGTTAAGGGCGGTATTGGCTGATAATTTTTCTTGGCTTACCCGGCAAAAAACTGCACCGTTACCATTCATGAGTGACTAAATAAAACCGATTAAGTATTTTCTTACTAAAATACTTAATCGGTTTTCTGTAAACAAGGTTTTTTTCGCTGCTGTAACTGGCTTTTTATGCTATTGCAATAACAAAACCCATTCAGAACAAACATAAAGCAGGTGATCAAGTATGTCCAATCCATTGCTACAGCAATATATTAATTTAACAGAGTTCCTTGGGCACGCACTGGGACCGGATTATGAAGTTGCCCTCCATGACCTAACCGATAGAAACCGTTCTATTATTGCCATTGCCAATAGCCATGTGAGCGGACGTAAAATTGGTGCACCACTTACCAATGTTGCCCTAAAAATTTTGATGGATAAAAGCTATGAGCATAGCGATTACCGGCTACATTACTGCGGTGTGTCGGCCAACGGCAAAACCCTGCGGTCCTCTACCCTTTTTATCAAGCATAACGGCAAGCTTATCGGGCTGCTTTGCCTCAATTTTGATGATAGCCGGCACCAGCGTATCAGCGAGGATATTTTACGCCTTTGCCACCCGGATGCCTTTGTAGAAACCAATTTTCAGTTGGACGAAGACTGTATCAGAGAGTGTCTGCCCGCCGAAGCAGGGACCGAAAGCTTTCACAATTCTATTGAGGCAGTAGCTGCGGATGCTGTGGAGCGCGCTCTTGATAAGCTGGGAGTTACTGCCGACCGGCTGACTCCCGAAGAACGCATTCAAATCATCACCCAGCTGGAAGCCGATGGTATCTTTTTACTAAAGGGTGCCGTCAAAGATCTGGCAGAAGCACTGCATTGTTCTCAAGCCAGTATTTACCGCTATTTATCACAAATCAAAAAAGAAAACGACTGACAAAACAACATCTCTGCTTGTCATTTTTGGGAGGAGGCAGTATTATGCCGGCAGAACTGACCCGGCTGGGCATTCCGGCGTTTACCAAGGCATGCGCTTACGAGCGAGTGTTTGGTTCTAAAATTCTTACCGCGCTACGTGCTTACGGCATTGGCAGCACAGAGGTAAAATTATACTTATATGAGCAAAATAAAGAGCCACTTGCAGCTCTTTGTCTGGCAGAAGGAGTTCTCACCGTTTCCTGCGCGCCACAGGCCGACCCCGCTCCAATTGCTGACTTTGTCAGAAAAATGGATGTAAAAGAGGTAGATACCAACTGGGAACAGTGCCAAGCACTGCAAAGTATTTTGGGCGGCACCTGTGAAAGCTCTTATTATATGGTATATCAAGGCCCCCCTGTAGAAGAAGCCTTTCCTTTGCTTTTTCCCGGGGAACTTCATGCTGTTTTTTCTGTCCTTCAGCGCAGCCACGAATATTACAGACAGCATCTGCAGTTTGATGTCTGGCACAAAGACTTAATCCAAAAGCTGGACCGGGGTCTTATGGAGCTTTATCAGCTGGAATATGACGGTGAAATAATTGGAGCAGGCAGCATCATCTCTGAGGATGACCAGTGCGGCGTTATAGCGGCTGTGGCCGTTGTGCCGGAACACCGTCACAGGGGCTGGGGCTCTTACATCAGCAAATTTTTAGTACGCAGAATTTTAGAAAAAGGCAAAACACCCCGGCTAATTTCCGGCTACGATGAGGTTGCTGAGCTTTACCGCAAAATTGGGTTTGCCCCCTGCGGACGGTGGGGTGAGCTTTATTTATAAAACTCCCTTTACATTTTTGCTAAAACCTTCAAACGGCAGTAGAAACCACAGATAATTATTTTTTATCAACAAATCAACCTTTACCCGGTGGAAAATTTAATTCCGCCGGGTTTTGCTTTGTAAACCCTTAGCGCCCTTTTTAACAACCTGCAATCTGTAACCACAGACCACTCTTTTTGTAACAAGATATGGTTTACTTTAAAACCACATCAGCCAAATCAATTCTTAAAATATATGATACAAATATCGATGTGCTATCCTTTTTGCACGAAATTTTTACCCCTATTTTGGATCTTTTTTGAACTTTGTATTCCTTCCTGCCTGATATGGGCTTAATATCGTCTTTCCCTGTTTGACAATAGGTAAACTTCACAAAAAATGCATGGTAGAATTAGTTTTGTTTTTCTTGACAAACACTATATATGGGGCCATAATAATAATTGTCAATCAACATGTTGTGCCAAAATAAGGGCATAGCCCTACCAATAGATAGTATTTAAGTCCTGTCTTACGAGATGGGACAATGATATGCAGCCAACACAAATTTGTTGTTAACAGCTGCCGCAGCCCCGGTTTTTCAACATTTTAGCTAATTCAGAGCAGGAGAGAAGTACATGATCAAAAGTATTGCAAAAAGAGACGGACGAGTTGTTCTGTATGACCAGACAAAAATTGCAGCCGCCATTCTTAAGGCCATGGAGGCAGCCGGCGAGGGCAATGCAGCCGACGCTGCCCTTGTTGCCAACAAAGTGGAGGAGGCACTGGACAAGCTTTGCGGTGTAAATCCTCCTCAGATTGAGCAGATTCAGGATACTGTGGAACAGCAGCTGATGCAGGCCGGGTTTAGCAATGCAGCTAAAAAATACATTTTGTACCGGGCCACCCGCACACGCATTCGCGAATCTGGAACCAGCCTTATGAAGACCATTGATGAAATTACCAATGCAGATGCCCGTGCCAGCGATATTAAGCGTGATAACGCCAACATCGACGGCAACACCGCCATGGGCAGCATGCTGCAAATCGGAACTGCCGGTGCCAAGGCCTACAATGCCAACCACCTGCTGACACCCAAGCAGTCCAAGGCTTACACCGAGGGCGATATTCACATCCATGATTTTGATTTTTATGCCCTCACCACCACCTGCTGCCAAATTGATGTTGCCAAGCTGTTTCAAGGTGGTTTTTCTACCGGTCACGGCTTTTTACGTGAGCCACAAAGCATTGCCAGCTACGCAGCGCTGGGCGCCATAGCCATTCAAAGCAACCAAAATGACCAGCACGGTGGTCAGAGCATACCCAATTTTGACTACGCTATGGCAGAGGGCGTGCGCAAAAGCTTTGCCAAAAGCTACCGCAACAAGCTGCAGGAGATTTATGAAAATATAACCGACTGCAGCAGTGAGACTGCTGAGTCCGTTGTGCGCAAGGCCATAGCCGCTGCCGCCGCACAGCTGGGGCACCAGCCCCGTCTGGAGCTGGATGTAGAGGCCTTTGATGCTGTTGTTGCAAAAACTTTGTGTGACGCCACCCAGTCATTGGCACAAAAGGCCGATAAAATGGTTGCCACTGCCCGCGCCCGTGCTACTGCCGCAACCGACCGTGATACATATCAGGCTATGGAAGGCTTTATTCACAACCTGAACACCATGCATTCCCGCGCCGGTGCTCAAACGCCTTTTTCCTCTATCAACTATGGTACCGATGTCTCTCCCGAGGGACGGATGGTCATCCGCAATGTGCTTTTGGCTACCGAAGCCGGTTTGGGCCATGGCGAAACCCCCATCTTCCCCATCCAGATCTTTAAGGTAAAGGAAGGGGTTAACTACAACGAAGGTGACCCCAACTACGACCTCTTTAAGCTTTCCTGCGAGGTAAGCGCAAAGCGCCTGTATCCCAACTATACCTTTTTGGATTCTCCCTTTAACCTCCAGTACTACAAGCCCGGCCACCCCGAAACCGAAGTGGCTACCATGGGCTGCCGTACCCGGGTTATTGGCAATGTATATGATCCCGACCGTCAGATTTCCTTTTCCCGCGGCAATCTGAGCTTTACATCCATCAACATGCCCCGTATTGCCATTGAGAGCAAGGGCGACGAAAAGCTGTTTTATAAAAAGCTGGATGATATGCTGGAGCTGGTGGCACAGCAGCTAAACGACCGCTATGAGATTCTTGCCAACAAGCGGGTGTATAACTTCCCCTTCTTAATGGGACAGGGCGTATGGCTAGACAGCGACAAGCTGGGCCCCAACGACCAGCTCCGGGAGGTGCTCAAGCACGGCACCCTTTCCATCGGCTTTATCGGCCTTGCCGAAACCCTTACCGCCCTTTACGGCCACCATCATGGCGAGAGTGAGGAAATGCAGCAGAAGGGTCTTGCCATTGTGGGGCACATGCGGGAATTCTGCGATAACCGCAGCCGTGAAACCGGCATGAATTACACACTCCTTGCCACCCCTGCCGAGGGCCTTTCCGGTCGTTTTATCCGTATGGATGCCAAGCGCTACGGCGTGATCCCCGGTGTAACCGACAGAGAATACTATACCAACTCCTTCCATGTTCCCGTGTGGTATAACATTACCGCCTATGACAAAATCAACCGTGAAGCGCCTTACCATGCTCTTACCAACGCAGGGCACATCAGCTATGTGGAACTGGACGGCAATACCGCCAATAATCTGGAGGCATTTGAGGCTATTGTCAGATGTATGCACGACGCCGGCATCGGCTACGGCTCTATCAATCACCCTGTAGACCGCGACCCTGTTTGCGGCTATGTTGGTGTCATTGGAGAAACCTGCCCCCGCTGCGGACGGAAAAGCGGAGAACCCATCAGTGCAGAGCTGATGGAAGAGCTGAGAAAGAAGTACCCCACTTCTGTCCCCTTTGACTCTGCCGAGCATTTGCAGTAAGGCATCAAAAATAGCTTAAAAAATTATTTAGTCCGGCACATTGCTGCGGACAACAACACATAAAAATGATAGATTGGAGAATGTATTATGTCACCTACATCAAAAAATATGGAAACTATTGGTAAAGATGTGCAGTTTGAAAGAATCAGAAGAATCACCGGTTATCTGGTGGGCACCATGGATAAATGGAATGACGCCAAGAAATGTGAAGAACGGGATCGTGTAAAGCATGGATTGGCAAACGGTTAAAATTACGCTGGCAGGTATCGCTGACGATTCCATTGTAGACGGGCCAGGCATCCGGGTAGCTTTATTTGCCCAGGGCTGCCCCAGACGCTGCCCCGGCTGCCACAACCCCGGCACCCAGCCCTTTGAGGGCGGTGAGGAGTATACCCTGGAACAGCTTTACAAGCGTGTCAAAGGCAACCCCTTGGCCCGTGGCGTCACCTTTTCCGGTGGAGAGCCTTTCTCACAGCCCCGGGCCTTCTGTCTGTTGGCACAGCAGCTTAAAAGTGACGGCTACGAAATAGCCGCCTACACCGGCCACACCTTTGAGGAGCTTATGACAAAGGGCACTCCCCAGCAAAAACAGCTGCTTTCGCAGTTGGATGTTTTGATTGATGGAGAATTTTTGCTGGCACAGCGCAATTTGGATTTACCTTGGCGCGGCAGCGAAAATCAGCGTATTTTAGATGTGCACAAAAGTCTGGCAGCAGGTCATCCCATACTGCACTCCTCCCCTCGCTGGAGTTGACCAAAAACAAAAGAGCTGTATTCGGTTGATGTCCGGATACAGCCCTTTTTCTTTGGTGTTTATACATGTGTTTTGGCACCACCTGCACCCATAAAATGATAGAATCAAGCAATAACATATGCTATACTAATCTATAAAGAAAAGTTGCAAGCCTGGTTTGCCAAATTTAAAATGTCAAAATAGCATTTACTGTGTTGACTCCGTTGGTCGGCTAATACCTGCATTAAAGCAGATAGGCCATCAGCGCAAAATTATGAAACTATAATTATAAAAGTAAAAGTGAGGCCATAGCCAATATGATTGAAAAAGAAGTAGCAGAAATTCGCCGGAGATTTCGTCCTGAGAAAAACAACATCACCAACATACGAGGATGCTACGTCAACGAAAAACGGGAAATTATTTCTTCCTTTAACCAGTCTGTCGCCATGATGCCCCAGGAAGAGTCAGAAAAATACATGGCAATTTTCAAGCGTACTCTTTCGGGCAATTTAGGCAAAAATCTGATTGATATTGTATTTAGCACCATGCAGGTGGTGGACAGCGAGGAGCACAAACTGCTCTCTGCCCTGCGTAATTCTTCTTTGGGTGACGAAGAAGCTGTACAAACTTTTTTTCAAAAAGTCATAGACAGTCTTGAATTTGAAGGGAACTACCTCATTCTATTGGCTAATGATAAGTACGACGTCCCCTACCGTGCCAAGGATGGTCTTAAAATGGAAGATTCCTCTACGGAGGTTTTTCACTACATCATGTGCAGCATCTGCCCTGTTAAAATGACCAAACCGGCTTTAAGTTATTATCCTTCTGAAAGCCAGTTTCACAGCAACAAACTGGACTGGGTTGTAGCCTCACCGGAGCTGGGCTTCTTATTTCCTGCTTTTGACGATAGAAGCACCAATCTTTATAACGCTCTGTATTATACACGAAACACAGAGGAAAGCCACAATGAATTTGTAGACGCGGTGTTTCGTACGCAAATCCCCATGCCGGCAGCAGCACAGAAAGAAACATTTCAGTCTATTTTAGGCGAGACCCTGGCTGAAGAATGCCGCTATGAGGTGGTACAAGCGGTTCACGGACAGCTTAGCAACATGATTTTGGAGCACAAAGCCAACAAAGAGGAAGAAACCCTCGTTGTCTCAAAACAGGTGGTCAAAAACGTTCTGGAATCCTGCGGAGTCTCGGAGGAACATGTTGATGCCTTTGATGAGCGGTATAAAGCGGAGTTTGGCGAAGATGTTGAGCTAAGCCCCCGTAATATTGTGGATACCAAGCAGCTGGAAATACGCATACCGGATGTTGTCATCAAGGTAAATTCTGAGCGCAGCGGATTGGTGGAAACACGAGTCATTGACGGCAAAAAGTATATTTTAATTTGTGCTGATGAAGGTGTTGAACTAAACGGCATCAACATTCATATTACCGAGGATGATTTGGTAACCATATAAACAAAACCTCCGCCCTAATCAGTGTGGCGGAGGTTTTGTTGCTTTTATAAGGTTTACCTCTTGGAACATAAAAAAACAAGTCCGCATGGCTAAATACCATGCGGACTTTGGCGCGCTTGGAGGGACTCGAACCCCCGACCTACTGGTTCGTAGCCAGTCACTCTATCCAGCTGAGCTACAAGCGCATTTTGGTTGCCGTTTTCGACAGCTTTATTATTTTATCATAGGCATATATGTTTGTCAACACCCTTTTAAAATATTTTTATTTTAATTGACTTGAAATTTTATTTAAAATATAGTATCCTTATTTTCGTTGGATTGATAAAGTGTTGTGCCTAATTGGTATAAAAGCAGCTCTGAGAAGCCTTTGTTAATGTTAAGGCTGTGTTTATAGGCTTTCTTAGTAGCTTGACATTTTTTGAGGAGTCTATATTCAACTTAATATGAGGAGATGTACCCAAGTGGTTGAAGGGTCTGCACTCGAAATCAAATGCGCTATCTGGAAGCTAAAAGCTGAAAAACCTTGATTTTACTGGGTTTTTCGGGTATCCTGAACAAGTAAATATACGCTGTTCTCTCCATCAGTTCTCTCCTTTTTCCAAGGTCTATTTTGAGGGCTGATGTTGAAGATAAATACGGAGAGGTATCGAAGTGGTCATAACGGGGCTGACTCGAAATCAGTTTGGGAGCAATCCCACGCGGGTTCGAATCCCGCCCTCTCCGCCAATTTCCCTTTGAAAAGCACGGTTTTTGCCGTGCTTTTCTTTTTTTTGGGACTTTTCAGGAGCTTTGATTTTTTCGCTCAATCAGTTTTTTATCTCGGTTCTCTCCTGATTTGCCCCAGTTCTCTCCTGAATCGGCTCACTTTTAGCCGATTTTGGGCTATTCGAGCCGCCTAAGTGAAGTCCCTGTACCATAGCCTCTGCCGATGACAGCTTTGAACTGTAATCGAGGTGCGCGTAAATGTTCGCCGTGGTAGAAAAGTCACTGTGACCAAGCCATTCCTGAATCTGCTTCATCGGAACACCATTGGCAAGAAGTAAGCTGGCGCATGAATGTCGAAGGTCGTGATAGCGAATCTTACGCAGACCGTTATGCTCCAGCAAGAGCGGAAACGCTGTGGTTACATATCCGGGCTTAATCAGGTTCCCCATTTCATCTACACACAGATAGCCAAGAAACTCTTTGTTGTAAGAGCGTCCGCATAGCAGACGATTTCCTTCTTGTTCTTCTTTTACAACAAGCAGTTTTTCACGAAAATCAGGAACAAGCGGCAATGTTCTCATACTGGATTTGGTTTTTGTACTGTCCGAAGCAATTAAAACGTGCTTGCCGTCCAGATTACAGGATGTTACCGTGTGTCGAATTGTGATGGTGTTATTTCCAAAATCAATCGCGTCCCACTTCAAGCCCAGGACTTCGCTCCGGCGTAAGCCATAGAAAGCTCCCAGCATAACCGGCAATTCTAATTTCGTACCGGCAGCTACCGAGAACAGCTTGTTAATCTCATTAGCATCGTAAAAGCTCCCGACAAAGCGTTCTTTTTTGGGACGCTCGATTTTGTCAGCCGGGTTTGTTGGGATCAGATCAACCTTGACGGCATACTTGAGTGCCTTGTGGATGTTCGCATGGTAATGAATAACGGAGCTTGCCTTTACTCGCTTTAATTCATGTGTGTAAAAGCTCTGGATATCCGTTGCAGTCAAACCAGCGAGCGTAATGCTGCGCTCACGAAAATACGGAGCGATAACGCTTTTTATCATATTGGAGTACGAGGAATACGTCACCGTTTGAACCGAACTCTTTACAATTTCCAGCCACTGCTCCATGAAGTCGGCAAAAAGCATTTCTTGTTTGATTGGGACAACATTGTCCGGGATGAAGGTTTTGCGGGTCTCCATCAACAGCTTTTCCGCTTTTTTCTTATTTCCCTTAATGGGAAGTCCTGTTGAAACCCATTTTGTCTTGCGCTTGCCGTTAATATCAGCCCAGCACAAAACCATATAAAAGAAGCCTTTCTTTTCTTGCAGATGTCCTGCTACCATTTGTCTTATCCTCCTTTGTGTAGCAGCCGAGATTATCTGCCGTTGACACAATAAGGATAGCACGGCATTTTGAAAATCTCAACGATGCGGAGGGTTAGTTTGATTCGCCCCCGATTCTTAAATATGTAAGAAGGTGCGCTTTGGGTATTCGATAGGAGCGCCCAATTTTTAGGCACAGCACTTGACCATCTTTCAATAACTGATAACCGGTTTTCGTACTAATCCCAAGTGCGGAACACATTTGCTCAATGTTCATAACATCGGGATACTCCTTTAGCATTAAGGAATATGCGTCTTTTGCTGTTAGAGATGTGCCCATGGCAGAGCCTCCCCTCGTTATAAATTAGCACGACCGTATCGGAGATAGCTTGCAGCCTAATAAGCCTTTGGCTGGGTTAAGTGTCCCGATACGGTTGTACTATTATTTCTTCTTGGCTGCGCCATATTTGCCACGCACCCCGACGCTGGGGACATTACAGGCCGTCTCTGGCGAGACTGTCATAACTCCGCGATACCGCTGCTTGTAAGGCTGACGAATACCACCGGGTTCCCCCTCAAGTCTGTGGGAGGTCGTGAGAAAGTTTCATTATCCCCCGTGCTGTCATCGCGCCCGGTCTGCCGAATCGGGTTTGAGGAAATGCGTAGATCGCTCCGACAGCTTGTCCAAAACCACCTCCTGAAAGCTATCCTCTTGGCGGCGCACCTCATTTCGCTATTACACGGGTTTTGTGCCTGTAATGCCGTATATTCAATTTTCAAGGAGCAAACGGAGATATAATATCTCCTCATAAACCAAGGTCAGCAGGAAAGCAAAAGTTAAGCCTTTCCAAGATATTTTTTCAAAAAAGCTTTAACCGTGTTGATGCCCTTGCTCAGTGAAATTGAAACTGCACTTTTTGTCACGCCCTCTGCTGCTGCAATGTCAACCGGCTTAATCTCCAAAACGACGGCGGCGTACACTCTGCGAGCCTGCGCCTCTGGCAGCATTTGAATTGCTTCCTCAATGAACTGCTTTAACTCTGCACTTTCAACCAACTCATCCGGCTGCTTTGATTTATAGATTGTTTCTGCTTCAAGGCCGTCGTTAGCATCTAATGAAAGGACATGGTTTCTTTTCATACGGCGGCGGTGAGCCTGCTCTTCTTGCTGGTATGGCGTCATGTTTTCTTTCACTTCATCGGGAACATCAATTATGTAATCGGTTGCGTAATAATCGGGATAGTAATCCCTGAGATTTATTTTTGCCATAAGGTTTCCTCCATTCAGATTTTTGGGTTGAATCTGAATGGAAGAAGGCGGACTGCGGCAACGAGGTAAATCTGTACTGATACATAGAAAAGCGCACCGGCATATCGACAAAATAAGTCGAAACGCTGATGCGCTTTGCAGTTCATATGTTAGATGGATTGTCAGTTCATGGTGATACCCGTAATGCTCCCTTTCCTGAGCGGGGCTTTTTTTGACTGTATAAGATTAGTAATTCTCCAGTCAGTGTGTGGATCTGCATGTATTCTTGTTGGTGGTCAGAGCAGCCAGCGGTGGCAGTCGATACATAAAAATCCTCCAATCCTAAACGAAGAATTGGAGGGTGTGAGCATGAGAATGAGCCCCGTCAAAACCTCGTTTTTTTTATTGGCGGGGTCGCGCTGTTATTCAGTTCGGAGATAAAAGAACCATTAGTTCATATATAATTGAACGGTTATGCCATTATCGACATGGTATAAGTCAGTACAATTATTATGGGAGGTGAACTGATGGTACATAACATTCATGACACTCTTGGCGAGGTAATAAAAGCAGCTCGACAAAAAGCTGATATTACCGTGGAAGTCTTAGCCGAGAAAGTCGAAAAAACCGAGCGGTACATATATCGCATTGAAAACGAAGGCAAAAAGCCGAGCTACGATGTTCTGTGGAAGTTAACCCGTGTGCTGAACATCGAACCGAACTTGATCTTCTACCCCGAGAAGCCATCCAAAGATTCCGAGGTAGAAGACCTTGTTCGTATGCTCTACAACTGCGATGACCGATCTATGACAATCATCAAAGCAACTGTTAAAGCTGCGCTGGAAAGCCAGAAGTAACTCTGATTTGCGAAAAGAACGCAGGGCAGATAACGGTAAAGTTATCGGCTCTGCGTCTTTGCGTCTGGCCACTTAATCACTGTCATATTCATTCTGCGGATATTTATCAGGATTTCTTCCTTGCATTTGGGACAAAACAGCGGGAACTTGATTAGGATGGTGTCACTTAGAATTTTTGTCCGCGTCTTACTCTTGCAGCACGGACACAAAACCCAGTGTTCATCATCGCAATGGACATCCTCCATCAAACCACCCCCATTCTGATATGAGCTCTGCAATTAGCATCCATCCCTTTTATTGCTTCTGTGCCGCATATAGTTCATCAACGCTCATGCCAAAGTGTTCCTGCACGAACTGCTCAAAGTATTCGAGTGGCACAGAGTATAATTCCTTCTCCTTCGTGCCAAAGGCGTCGTTGAACATTCGGTGTACGGTGTCGATGTCTGGATACTCCCAGCCCTTTTCATCCTTTTCCGGGTAGGTATCGTAGGCACAAGTCTCACCGTCCTTGTCCACCGATATATGATATCTGCCCTCGCTTGCGTGATAGGTGATTCGCAGGCTGTAGCCGTTCACATCCGCATCCATGTATTCGATGTTCCAGTCGTCGGCGAAGTCGCCCCATTCCGGTTTTGAGATTGCGATAGATTTGTAATGCGGTTCGCGTTCTTCATATACCCCACATACGCCCGCTTCATCAAAGCCAAATCCAAGTGCAGTAAGTGATCCGTCCGCAACAGGAGGTTTATTGAAATTCACATCCAACTGTTCGACTGTTATGGCTCCTCCCTTGATGTCGAAGGTCAGCTTGCTATCCATACCGTCATATATAAAGGCGGTTTGCATCATACCATTCCACTCCCACCACGGAGCGTCGCCATTTGCCTGCATACTCTGCTGAACAGTTTTGACGTCGGTGACATAATAGACGGTATAGGCTCTGGCTTCCTCCTTATGCACATTGACTTTGATGCCGCACTCGCTGAAATCTGTATTCGTATCAAAATAATCGGTAATTGGTGTTAGCGCCGCCATATTATAATTGTCACTCACGAGCTTTGTGTATTTTTCCACATCGGCATCATTTATAAAGTACGTAATATCGATCACGCAGCCGCCGCCGG
Source organism: Bacillota bacterium (assembly GCA_023431215.1). Lineage (GTDB taxonomy): Bacteria > Bacillota > Clostridia > Oscillospirales > Ruminococcaceae > Angelakisella. The sequence goes on along the minus strand of JAEYXR010000082.1, from coordinate 2,072 downwards.
TAAAATCATGCTGCCCGTCAGCTTCCACATACTCGTAGCGGTCGTCGTTGGGGTCGGCCTGCCGGATTGTGATAACCTGCCCATTTGTTCCGGTAAACTCCAAAAAATACCCGTTTGAGCGATATTCTTCAAGACGTTCAAACTTTTTGCCCTCATCAAGACCAAGCCCGGACACGTCCAGCAAATACGCTACACAGGCGTACATATTGCCGCCGCCTGTCATTGATAGGACAAATTGATCTTTGCCAAGCTTTGCCGAGCCCTTGTTGAACGAGGCTGCAAATACTGTAAACGGTGAGTCCATGCCGAAGGGATTGAACTCCTCACCGAATATGTCCATCGGCTTATAGGGCTCCCGCTCCGGCGTTGGCTCTGATGACTCCTGCGGTGTGGATGAAGGCTCGGACGATCCGACAGGCTGCTTGGAGCAGGCTGTGAGCGTACAGATGAGCAGGACAATGAGCAAAATTGATATGATTCTCTTCATGTTCATTCCTCCCTAATTTAATTATCTGAAGGCGCTGGAAGCACGGTGACTCCTTCACGCTCACGTTCACTGACCCATTGCTGGGCAAAGCTGCCATCATAAACGGTGATGTTTTTGATTTCCGCAAATTCCAAGTGGGTGTTGAGGATCTTGCTGACCCTGGTAGGTATGACCAACTCTTTTGGCAATCGGTCAACAGTCAGGTTGATTTTTCCGATGCTGTCGGGTAGCGTGACCTTACTGCCGGAGCAGTGGCGGGCGGTGGCCCCCTCATGGAACAGCACCGCACTGTGGTTCTCCAGCCACAGGTCGCCCAACGTCCTCATCAGCGCGTTTTCCAGCACCGAGTTTTCCACGGGGTCGCCATAGTGATATTCGGGGATGCTTTCTTGCGGCACAATGATGGATTGCGGCAGGGGCGATCCCTCTGCGTAGTACAGCGTTTCCATGATCTCGCCGGTGACCGCGTTTTCCAGAACGATGACCGCTGTGAGACGCATACCCTTCACGCCGTGTTCGTATGTGGTTTCCTGTTTCGCCTCGCCGTCCGTCACTCTGAGAATATACTCCACTTCGGCAAGGCTGTGGGGGCGGTATTCGGGCGGAAAAAACGCCGTGTAATCATAATTTGGCGCAACTTTATCTACGGTGCTGTATACATGGTGATTATAGTCGTAGTCCCATACAACAAGATATTTTCCCGCCGGGGCAGTTCCGATAAGAGCCTGAATACCATCGGCAGGCAGGGAGACACCGGCGCTGTCCATCTCCACGCAAGCCGTTCCATCGGCATTTATGTACTGGAAGCTCTGCCAATCGTCCAGATACGCCATAATCTCATCCGGCGTTTTCGGGTCGTAAACATTGACCTCGCAGCTTGCTTCCACGCCGCCGCAGGAGGCAGTCACGACGGCACGTCCCATTCTGCTAGCGATAAGCCTGTAAAGATTGCAGTTGGAGTTCCCCATCAGATTGTCAGGGCGTTCCAGCGTTACCACCGTTTCATCCGAACTGCTCCACTCAATTTTATGGTTGTCTGGTAGCTCGACAGAGGTTTTTGCGGCGAGCATATCCTGCTGACCGACTAACAGCATGACTTTGCTCATGTTCAGCGACAGCTCATCCAGTTTTACCGGCGCGGTGACCTTGAAATACTCAAAATACTCGGTTCCCTTATAGGTCAGCGTGGCACTGACATAGGAGTCACCCATCTCGTTTGCCTGCACCAAGCCGCTTTCATTCACCGATAAGCTCGATCCGCAAGCCCATGTATAATCCGACGCCGTTTTCCCTTGCGGGATATTATCAAGCACGAGCTGGACGCTTTCCCCCAGTTTCAAAGAAACCTCATGATTGGAAATCTTACGCTCACGACTGCACGCGCATAGAGTGGCTGCAATCATGAGCACCGCTATTAACAGAATCGCCGTTTTTTTCATGTTCATCTTGCTTGCCCTCCAATGCGGTTATCTTTGTTGACGAAAACTGCCTTTATCTGCTTCCCGTGCCGCTGCAAGTAAAGCAGATGGTGCGTCCGCTGCTGCCGCAGCGGGAGCAGCTCGCACGAGTTGTTTGCATGGTGTAC
>JAEYXR010000102.1 GCA_023431215.1 Bacillota bacterium | reverse complement strand
TGGTACAACTGGTGCAGAGTAGGGTCATCGTCCTTAATATCCCGCTGAGCCACCAAAAATACCCGGCGGCCCTTGGTCATTGCTTCATTCAGAGCCATGATAGATTTTTCGCGCCCCACATCAAAATGGAGCACCATATGAGGAAACAGCACAAGCCCGCGTAACGCTAAAACCGGCATCTCCTCCGGCGCGCTTGTCTGCTTAACCTTAACTTTTTCGTTCATAGTAGATACCTGCCTTTATGGTAAATTAGGAGACTATTGAATGCACCAAACCGTGCAATCAACAGCATTTCTCCCCTATCCGGCTTGCTGCTGCATACCGGCGCTGCTATTATTTTTATTAAAAATGATAAGCAGCTAATCAGTAATGTACCGGGTTTATTCAAGATAGTCTTATATTTATTAGTAAAGCAACCCGGCACTTTACATTAATAGTAACATGATAACACACCCATTAGGCGCATTGCAACAGCTTTGTAAAACAAATGCCGCCCCTGCAAACAGGCAGGGACAGCATCTTTGCTCTTAGTTTTTCAGCGTGATACCCTAGAGGAACCTCTATGAAACAGAGCCGCGCTTTTGGCGGGGTGTGGGCTGATTAAGCCGCAGTTTCACAGGCTTTTTCAAGGGATTGTGTACATACTCAGGCTGTGCACCCTTTGTGACACATTCCTCAGTAATCACAATCTTTTCAATGGTTGCATCTGCCGGGGTTTCATACATAATGTTACCAAGCAAACCTTCCATAATTCCCCTTAAACCACGTGCACCGGTCTTGCGTTGGATGGCAAGCTTTGCAACCTCACGCAAAGCATCCAGTGAAAACTCAATGGAGACACCATCCAATTCAAACAGCTTTTTATACTGTTTGACCATGGAGTTTTTAGGCTCTGTAAGAATGTTCATCAAAGCATCCTCGTCCAAAGGCTCCAGTGTGGCGATGACAGGAATACGTCCCACCAGCTCGGGAATCAGGCCGTACCGCACCAAATCGTGGGGGACTACCTGCTTCAGCAGCTTTTCGCTACGTTCTTCCTTGCTGACCTTCAGCTGTGCGCCAAAGCCCAAAGAGGAGTTATCGGTGCGCTTTTCAATAATGCTTTCCAGCCCTTCAAAGGCGCCGCCGCAGATAAACAAAATGTTGCTAGTATCAATCTGTATAAACTCCTGCTGGGGATGCTTACGGCCTCCCTGCGGAGGTACATTGCTCACAGTTCCCTCCAAAATCTTCAGCAGCGCCTGCTGCACACCCTCACCGCTTACGTCGCGGGTAATGGATGGATTCTCAGACTTGCGGGAGATTTTGTCAATTTCATCAATATAGATAATTCCTTTTTCGGCTCTGGCTACATCAAAGTCTGCAGCCTGAATCAGCCGTAACAGAATGTTTTCTACATCTTCACCCACATAACCGGCTTCGGTAAGGGTTGTAGCGTCGGCAATGGCAAAGGGCACATTGAGAATTTTCGCCAGAGACTGAGCCAACAGAGTTTTTCCTACACCGGTAGGGCCCAGCAGCAGGATATTACTTTTTGCAAGCTCTACGTCTCCGTCAACGCCAAAATAAATACGCTTATAGTGGTTGTAAACCGCCACCGAAAGTGCCCTTTTGGCATTTTCCTGTCCTACTACATACTCATCAAGAAACTTCTTGATTTCGGTGGGGCGGGGAATGGTAATTTCTACTTCTTCCCGAACAGGCTTACGCTCCGGCGCAGGTTCCCCATCCAGCACAGCCTGACACAAGTCGATGCACTCATTACAAATGCAAACACCGGGTCCGGCTATCATGCGCTGAACATTATCCTGGGATTTTCCGCAAAAGGAGCATCTCAGTTGTTTCTTATCATCGTTTGCCATAGCTTATAATCCCTTGTCCTCACGATTATTCTTTGAGTCAAAGCAGGGGGCGCAATGCGCCCCCTACCCTTACAACGTATCATTGTCACTGGGGCCTTGGATTACTCCCTGCGCGAAATCACTTTGTCCACCAGGCCATAGTCACATGCCTCCTGCGCAGACATATAGTGGTCGCGGTCCGTATCCTTTTCAATCCGCTCCAGGCTCTGTCCTGTTTGCTCAGCCATCAGCCGGTTCATTCTGGAACGAATACCGATGATATGGTCTGCATGAATCTTGATGTCTGATGCCTGACCCTGCAAGCCGCCCAGCAAAGGCTGATGGATGAGAATTTCACTGTTTGGCAGAGCCAAACGCTTGCCTTTGGCACCAGAGCAAAGAAGGAAGGAGCCCATAGAAGCAGCCAAGCCGATACAGATGGTAGAAACATCACATTTGATGTACTGCATGGTATCGTAAATGGCCATGCCGGCAGTAATGGAACCGCCGGGGCTGTTGATGTACAGACTGATATCCTTTTCAGAATCCTGTCCTTCCAGATAAAGCAGCTGTGCTACAACAAGGCTCGCAGTGGTATCGTTGACCTCGCCACAAAGCATGATGATGCGGTCGTTAAGCAGTCGGGAGAAAATATCATAAGAACGTTCTCCCCTGCTGGTTTGTTCGATGACATAAGGTACTAAGCTCATTTTGCGAACACCTCCTAAGTGGTACTTGTAGCATTGGCAGATTTTTTATGGTTTACTCGGCAGCTTCCTCAATTTTTTTCTTGCGGGTCTTGGGAGAAGCCTTGGTTTCTTCACCGTCGTCTTTAGCGGCTTTCTTTTTTGCAGGAGCTTTTTTTGCGGGTTTCTCTTCCTCAGCCTCTGCTTCGGTAATCACAGCGTTTTCTTTAATCAGGTCAATTGCTTTGTTAAAGCTCAGGTTGCTGACAATGCTGTCCTCGCCGATAAAGCCCTTTACCTTCTCCACTTCGATGTTGTACATCTCTGCAGTTTTCTTGTATTCGGCTTCAATTTCTTCTGCGCTTACCTGAATATTTTCCAGCTCAACGATTTTCTGCAGAGCCAAAGTGGTCTTAACCTGAACCTCGGCCTGGGCAGCAAAGGTACCCTTAAAGGTATCCATATCCATACCGGTGTACTGAAGATAACCGTCCAAGTTCAGGCCCTGGGACTGGAGACGGTAGTCAAAATCGCGGATCATTTCTTCAACCTTGCGGTCAAACATCACCTGGGGAATCACAGCCTCTACCTTACCGGCAGCAGCCTCCACCAGTGCGTTTTCTACCTGCTCATCGACAGCTTTGTTCTTGCGCTCCAAAGCCTTGGTCTTAAGATCAGCCTTCAGCTCTTCCAAAGTCTCAAACTCGCTGGCATCTTTGGCAAGCTCATCGTCAATGGCGGGCAGCTCTTTCTTCTTGATCTCATGAATCTTTACTTTAAAGACTGCGGGCTTGCCCTTCAGCTCTTCTGCATGGTACTCCTCGGGGAAGGTAACGTCAACGTCAAACTCTTCACCGATGTTATGGCCTACAACCTTCTCCTCAAAGCCGGGGATAAACTGGCCGGAACCAAGGGTCAGGCTAAAGTTTTCTCCTTTGCCGCCCTCAAATGCAACACCATCCACAAAACCTTCAAAATCGATGACGGTAATGTCACCTTCGGCAGCAGCACGGTCGGTAACCTCTACCATACGGCTGTTGCGGTCTGCCAAACGGGCAAGCTCTGCCTCAACCTCTTCGTCAGAAACAGCAACGGGCATACGGGTAGCAGTCAGGCCCTTGTAGCCTTCAATCTTAACTTCGGGCTTAACGGTAACTTTAGCAACAAAGGTAAAGCCTTCGCCGTTTACTTCCTTCAGCTCAACATCTGCACGGTCAACAGGCTCCAGCTTAGACTCCTCCAAAGCAGCCTCGTAGGCAGCAGGATAGGTGTCGTTGATGGCATCATCATAAAAATATTCCTCGCCAACCATCTTTAGGATCATGGCCTTGGGGGCCTTACCCTTTCTGAAACCGGGAACATTCAGCTTAGAAGCGTTCTTTTTGTAGGATTTTTCCCAAGCGGCTTTAAATTCCTCAGCCTCTACGCGAATCTCCAGTTCGTAAAGGTTCTCCTCTACTTTGTTGGTTGCTAACAGCTTCATTCTTTTACTTCCTCCAAATGAAATTTAAAAATCTATACCATTATAGCACAATCGAACGCAAAGACAACCTGTGGGTCTTACAAGCCGCTTTGCGGCTAGACTGCCCCAAAAAGAGCAGTATGGTTCGTTTCCGCTAATAGAAACATCTTCGGTACCGGTGGGCACCGCGCTGCATGAACTGCGCAGCAAAATGTATCAACGCTTATTATACCATAAACAGAGCCTCAATGCTACTGTATAACAATGAAATTACAACACTCTTAAGGGCTGAAATTTAAGATAATCCGCCGAAATAAGCCTTAAATCCACGCCAAAAAAGCTCCCTTCAAAGGCGCTTTTGATACCCGGGCCGTGCAGATGACCATAGTAACAGCGTGTGACACCAAATTCTTTCATAATATCAAAATATTCCGGTATTACCTGTCTGCCGTAAATGGGAGGGTAATGCAAAAATAGTATTTTTTCTTGCGCATCACCTGCGGCTTCCAGCGAACGCCGGATACGGCCGGCCTCCCGGGTAATTACCAACTGGTCGGCAGTCTCTCCGTTTTCAAAGGTCCACCCGCGTGAGCCGCACAGCGCCACACTGTCTACCAGTACCGCATTATTATGCAGCACTTGCAATGTATCCCAGTTTTGGGCGGCAAAATGGCGCTCCATTTTGGTTCTGGTGGTCCACCAGTAATCGTGGTTTCCCTTCATCAGCAGCTTGCGGCCGGGCAGGCTGTGCAAAAAGTCAAAATCCTTCTGCAAGTCCTCCAGCTTCATTGCCCAGCTGATGTCACCGGCAACTACTACAGTATCCTCCGGCTTAACTGACTCACGCCAGTTTTCTTCCAGCCGGGTCATGTAATCAATCCAGCCGCCAAAAACGTCCATGGGCTTATCGATAGAAAGGGAAAGATGCAAATCGCCAATGACAAAAACAGACATAGATACTCCCTTTCTTTTGGGGTTGTATATATGAAAAATAATCAGACCTTTTTATTGTCTGCGCTTAAATCTTTAAAAATTGTGCTACCGCATTTTTCATTTCATCAGGAGAGCACACCTGAGCAAACCTGGTTTCTGCGGTACGCAGTGCCAAAATAGGGGCGGGAATTTCGGTACTCGAAAGCTTTTCCAGCAGCTCTGCCTTGGCAAAGTCATCCTGTGGCACATTCTCTGCACCTAGTGCCGACAAAACACTGTCTGCAAATTTATAGGGGCTGGCAGTAGAAACTACCACGGTTTTTGTACCATCACCAGTGGCCTTGCGGTATTGCTCCACAGCATTAACAGCAACAGCTGTATGGGTGTCACACAGATATGAACAGTCTTCAAACACCTTTTTAATGGTAGCCTTTGTGGTGTCGTCATCACAGAAAGCGCCGTAGAACTGTTTTTGCAGCACTTCTATGCCCTGTTGGTTCATGGTAAAACGTCCGGTGGCTTTTAGATCCTCCATCAATGAAACAATGTGTGCCGAATCCCGCCCGGTAATGTCATAAAGCAGACGCTCAAGATTGCTGGAGATAAGAATATCCATAGAGGGGGACAGAGTGGTAAAAAACTCACGGTTGCGGTCATAGCAACCGGTGCGGATAAAGTCGGTAAGCACATTGTTGCTGTTGGAGGCACAAATCAGCTTGTCCACAGGCAGTCCCATCTGCTTGGCGTAATAGGTTGCCAAAATGTTGCCGAAGTTACCAGTGGGCACACAGAAATGAATCTTCTCGCCCATTGCTATTTCATTGTCCTGCACCAAGTCGCAATAGGCACTGATGTAGTAAACGATTTGGGGCACCAACCTGCCCCAGTTAATGGAGTTTGCGCTGGAAAGCACAAAGCCTGACTCATCCAGCAGCGAGGCAAATTCCTTGTCGTTAAAGATAGCTTTCACACCGGTTTGTGCATCATCAAAATTACCGGTAATCCCTGTAACCTGCACATTACCGCCCTTTTGGGTGTTCATCTGGCGTTTTTGCATTGGGCTGACGCCTTCTTCGGGGTAAAACACCATGATGCGAGTACCCTCAACATCGCAGAAGCCTTCCAGTGCCGCCTTGCCGGTGTCCCCGGAGGTAGCAACCAGAATAACCGTTTCCTTGGTGGTACCGGTTTTGGCTGCTGCCAAAGGCAGCAGCTTTGGCAGCAGCTGCAGCGCCATATCCTTAAAGGCACAGGTAGGCCCATGCCACAGCTCCAGGAAATAATCCCGGTCCGACACCTTGGCAAGGGGTGCCGGATTATCGTCATCAAAGCGTTGGCCGCCATAGGCAGCCTCAACACACTGCTTTAATTCTTCACGGGTATAATCTTCCCCCAAAAACAGAGAAAGTACTTCTACCCCACGCTGACGGTAATCCATCGGGCACAGTTTTTTTAAAAAGTCAGTGTCCACAGAGGGCAGTTCCCTAGGCAGGAACAGCCCTCCCTCATCGGAAAGCCCTTTGTGGATAGCCTGGGCGGAGGAAAGGATACGGTTATTGTCTCTTGTGCTTACATATTTCACTACTGTCACCTCGAAGTATCAAATCCGCCCTTTGGCGCAATTGTAAAAGCCTTAAAATTGGCAAACTCTTGGCTGCAATTATTACATGCAGTAAACTTCCTTTTGTCAAAAGCTTTCATAACCGTCCTAAAAAGTCAAGGGCATTTTTATACAATAATTTATGCGTTAATTTTTCACCTAAACCCGATTGTAACATACATTCCCGCAGGGTTGCAACCCCTGCAACATCTCCGATATAGGCGGGAATTGTGGCTCCGTCAAAGTCTGTCCCCAGTGCAAGGACATCTTCTCCCCCCAGCTCCAGCAGATGCCAGATGTGCCTGATAAGCATCTCCGGCTGGCTGAGCAGGCAGATTCGCTGGCGGTTGTCAGGATGTGCGTCCATTTGGCAACTGTCGTCAATGAACGAACAACACAGGTTGAGACCTACCACACCGCTCATTTCTGCAATTGCCTCAAATTGGCTGTCTGTCAGATTACGACGGTGGCTGCAAATAGTCCTGCTATTGGAATGTGACGCCAACACCGGTTTTTGGGCAGTTTTTAAAACATCCTCCAGCGTCCGGTCATTTAAATGGGACACATCTACGGCAATATGGCAGCGTTCCAGCTCTCTAACCGCCGCATAACCAAAATCTGTAAGTCCCAGATCCGAGGATGCTCCGCCGCCAATTTCGTTGGTACCGTTCCAGGTAAGGGTCATCATCCTTACCCCCAGCCCGGCAAGTCGGCTTATTTCTTCCAATCTGCCCGCCAACACAGCTCCGCCTTCTACCGAAAGCACTGCCGCTGTCTTTCCGATTTCTATAATACGGGTGATATCGGCAGCTGTGCGTGCCTGTTCAAAGGTAGTGCTGTTTAATTCAAGCTGCTGCAGAAAATAATCATAGACTTCATTAAAATAATCAATTGCCGGCTGCCCACGCAGCTTGTCACGAATAAATATTGCCATGGTCTGACACCAGCCCCAGTGCTGGGGGATACGGTCCAGATCAAAGTGTGCCGTGTTGCCGCGCAGGGGGTAGTCATTGTTAAATCCATCGGTCAGGGTATCACAGTGAAGATCAAATACTCGTGTCATTCACAACAGCTCCCGTCAAAAGCCGCCTCTAAATATTCAAAGGCTTCCACAGTTGTCGTACCCCTATGCTGCCTTACCGTTACCGCTGCCACATCCAGCCTTGGCTGTGCATCAGAATGAACGGTGAGCAAATATGCATAGGCGGTTTTTACGATCTTCCTCTGTTTTTGGGTTGTCATCGCCTCCAGGGGGGTGGTGAGAGAACCATGCTTGCGTGTTTTTACCTCTACAAAGGCTATGATATCCTCTTTTTGAGCAATAATATCAATTTCACCAAAGCGGCTGTGCCAATTGCGTTCTACAATAACCCATCCCTGCCGCATCAGCCATCCGGCAGTATAATCTTCTCCGGCTTTGCCGGTAAGCTGAGCCTTGGTAAGACTCTTGCCTAATACCGCCTTTTGCCCACTCATTATAGCTCACCTGTCAGCTTTTTTAAAAAGCTGACCCGGTGTACAGGAGAAATTCCATGCTCCTGTATCAGCTCATAATGGAGCTTGGTGGGGTAGCCCTTGTGTTTGGCAAACTGATACTGAGGATACTTTTGGTCCAGCTGCAGCATGTAACGGTCTCGGCTGACCTTGGCCAGCACCGACGCCGCCGCAATGGCTGCAGACTTTCCGTCACCCTTCACCACCGTCAGGCTGGGGATGGGCAGTTTTGGGTCGCGGTTGCCATCCACCAGCGCCTTAACAGGGGTAAATCCTGCTGATTCTATCATTGCTTCGTAGGCGCGGTTCATGGCTAAAAAAGTAGCCTGTAAAATATTGATATGATCAATTTCCTGAGAACTTGCAGCTCCAATGCCAAACCAGGCTTTATCTCCCAAAAGCAGCTCTTCAAAAATCTTTTCACGCCGCTTTTCGGTAAGCTTTTTACTGTCGTTTAAATATTCTATCTGAGCGCCGGGCTTAAGTACTGCACAGGCAGCAAAAACCGGCCCGGCCAAAGGGCCGCGTCCGGCTTCGTCCACACCGCAGATAATGCCGCCCGCCTGGCAGGCTGCCTCTTCATCAAATAGCCAAAGGGCGTTTTTTTCCTGTTGCTCCATGGGGCTTCCTCCGCTGTCTAGTCTAAAACTAAAATACCGATGTTATTCTGGAACTTCCAAAGAAACACGTCCCAGTGTACCGCTGCGGAATTCATCCACAACCATAATGGCGGCCCGCTCGGTATTGACATGTCCGCCGGACATCATCATACCGCGTTTTTTACCGATGAGTTCCAGCAGGTCATAGCTGTCGGTTTCCTGCACGGTTTCTTCCTCAAGGTTGTAACGGTTGGCAATCATGCCTGCATAATTTGGGGCCAGCGTTTCTAGCAGGCGCATTGCCAGATGCTCAATGTCTAAGATATCGTCCTTGACCGCACCCACAAAAGCAAGCTTTTCTCCGGCTTCTTTGTCTTCAAACTTAGGCCAGAGCACGCCGGGCATGTCCAAAAGCTCCACACCTGTTTCCAGAGTTACCCACTGCTTGCCGCGGGTAACTCCGGGACGGTCTTCCACCTTGGCACGGCGGCTGCCGGCAAGGCGGTTAATCAGCGAGGATTTGCCCGCATTGGGTATCCCCACAATCATCATGCGGATAGGACGGCCTACCAACCCCTTGGCATTCCATTGGGCTATTTTTTCTGCCAGCACCTGGCGCACGGCAGGCAAAAAGGCCTGAAGCCCCTTGCCGCTGCGGCAATCGGCAGGCAGGGCCACAATTCCCTGTTTTTTATAATACTCTATCCACCGCCGAGTCTGAGCTTCATCGGCAAAGTCACACTTGCCAAGGAGAATAAGCCGGGGCTTATCACCAATCAGCTTATCAATTTCAGGATTGCGGCTGCTTTGGGGAATACGTGCATCAATCAGCTCAATGACAATATCCACCAGCTTCATATTGGCAGCCATAAGCCGCCGTGTTTTTGCCATATGTCCAGGAAACCACTGGACAGAAAGAACCTCTGACATTATCGGATCACTCCTATTTTATCAAACGGATAGTAGCGGAATACCACTTTGCCTTCCAGCTGCTCCAAGGGTATCATGCCCATATCGCCGGTGCGGCTGTCGTGGGAATAGTTTCGGTTGTCTCCCAGTACAAAAATATGCCCCTGTGGCACCACAACCGGAAAGTCCACGTCATACTTGGCATAGGTGGGTTCGTTAACATAGCCTTCCTCTAAGGGTGTGTCGTTTAGGTATACCACCCCGGAAGTAAAGTCGATATCCACTTTATCTCCCGCCATAGCAATCACCCGTTTTACCAGGTGCTTATCATCCAAATCCCGGTCTTTTAAGACAACGATATCCCCATGTGTGGGGGTATAGTTAAAGGCACGAACAATGGTTAAATCTCCATCATGAAGCGTGGGCACCATGGAGTCTCCCCTTGTCAGTGCCGGTTTAAAGAAAAAAGTGATGGTCCAAAAGCAGAGAAAGGCCACTGCGACAATTCTAAACAGATCCCACACTGCCTTTTTCAGCGAAAAACGCTCGTCGGCGCTTAATACATCGCCCTCCTGCTCCATGGCACGTTCAATATTTGTAAATTTATTATTATTATCTTTCATAGCCCAATGTTCCTTTGCCAATTCATTGTGCTGAGCTTAAATCATTGCGTGAGATAGCCCATATAAACAGAAAAGAGGACAGAAACTGTCCTCTCCTGTTGACTTTAAGTTAGCGCAGGGCTTCTTTAACTTTAGCAGCTTTACCAACTCTGTCACGCAGATAGTACAGTTTGCTTCTGCGAACACGACCACTGCGGATAATGGCAACGCTGTCGACGTTGGGGCTGTGGATGGGGAATACTCTCTCCACGCCTACGCCGTGAGCCACGCGGCGGACGGTGAAGGTTTCAGAAATGCCGCCGTGCTTTTTGGCAATAACGGTGCCTTCAAAAGCCTGCAGTCTTTCTTTGTCGCCTTCCTTGATTCTAACCTGCACTCTGACGGTATCACCCACGTTAACTTCGGGGATTTCGTTCTTGAGGCAGTCCTGAGACATAAGTTTCAGTGCGTCCATTTTCATTTCCTCCTTAAAATATCCAAACATTCATACCCCGGATGTGGCAGCGGACTGCTTGGTTTAATGTCTGGCTTTACGCCAACATCAAAACCTGCCGGGACATGCCTGGCAGTTCTCATGCCTTACTATCATACCATAGCAAATTGGCAAAAGCAATAGTATTGTTCCTGCTTTTTTGTATGTTATGAAGAATTTTGCACTCTGATTTTACCGAAACTCGGTAAGATCCTCACGCTGTATCATAGTCCTCTTATATTGTGTGTAATCGGCAGTCAGCCCGCTTTGCTCCTCAAAGGCACCCAGCAGCAGCAGAGGATTGATGTTGAGGGTTGGACCCGCGGCAATGCGCAGCCTGATGGTAATGCGTCTGTCTTCCCTCTTTTGCTCCAGCACCTGGAACAAAGGGCGAATATCCATCTCCTGGGTTTTTCTTTTAGACTTTTTGGTCACCACAATGCTCTCCTGTGCAAAAAAGTTATCCAGCGCCTTTGCAAACTCATCCATATTGCTGTGGTGCATATAAATTTCGTACTCGGCAAAGGCGATTACTTCGGGCTTATCTATGGGCAGTGCGGCATCCCACACCTGAATGCCCCATGGCAACACAGGGTTTAGCTCCTGGGCTATTTTTTCCAACGGATACTCATCGTCGGTGATTTTGATATCCATAGATTCCCGCATACCCTCAAAACCCAGAGGCAGCGGCAGTGCAAAGGTCATATAAATGTGAGGGTTGAACCCCTCCGTATACCAAATGGGAATGTTGGTACGTGCAAAGGAGCGTGAAAGACAACGGGTAATATCCAAATGAGAAATATACTTTGCCCGGTCACATTTGCTGAAAAATACTCTAACGGTCCTCAAAGCAGGCACCTCCCAACAGCTTATTGGCACCACAACCAGTACACTGGCCGCGGCAGTTTTGAGAAACGCAGCTTTCATGTGCTTTTTTGTTTTCCCGAATCAAAAATTCCTTGCTAACGCCATAGTCCAGATGATCCCAGGGGAACACCTCGTCGTAAGCACGGAGACGGGTGGTATAAAAGTCGGCATCCAGTCCGGCTACCTCCATGGCATTGTACCAGCGGCCTAAAGAAAAATGCTCGTCCCATCCTTCCAAATTGCCGCCGTCGCGCCATACCAGCTCAATGACGTCCGCCAGACGGCGGTCTCCCCGAGCCAGTACCCCCTCCAGACGGCTGGTGGCTGCGTCATGGTAGTTGATGTTTACCTTTTTGCTGGAAACGGTGCGCAGAAGATGCTTCTGCTTTTCTTTAAAGCTTTCTATGGTGTCCTGTGGCTCAAACTCAAAGGGTGTAAAAGGTTTTGGCACAAAGCACGAAACACTGACCGTAACGTTGACCCCCTTGCCTTTGGGCTTGGTGGGCAGCGAGTAATACAAATCAACCACCTTTTGTGCCAGCTGGTTGATGGCGGCAATGTCCTCCATGGTTTCGGTGGGCAGGCCCATCATAAAGTACAGCTTGACACTTGTATAACCACCCTCAAAGGCGGTTTTGCAGGTGCGCATCACTTCGTCTTCGGTGACATTTTTGTTGATGGCATCCCGCAGACGCTGACTTCCGGCTTCGGGAGCAAAGGTCAGGCCGCTTTTGCGCACACGCTGTACCAGCTCCATCAAGCGCGGTGAAAAGTTATCCACACGCAAAGAGGGCAGTGCAATGTTGACCCGCTTTTCGCCCGTCCAACTGAACATATCGTCCATGAGCTGCTCCAAACCGCTGTGGTCGCTGGTGCTTAGCGAGGTAAGCGATACCTCATCGTAGCCGGTGGCTTCACACAAGGCTTTAGCCTGCTTGTCCAGCAGCTGGGGGGAGCGCTCACGGAAAGGGCGGTAAATGTAGCCCGCCTGGCAAAAACGACAGCCGCGGATACAGCCCCGCAGCACCTCTACCATGGCGCGGTCATGGACAATACCAATGAGGGGTACCACAAAATTATCGGGATAAAAGGCATCGTCAAGATGTTTTATGATGCGTTTGGTAATGGTGGCAGGTACACCATCCAAAGGTGTTATAGCTTCTACTCTGCCATCCTCTAAATAGGTAACTTCGTACAGCGACGGCACATAGATACCGTCCATATCTGCGGCACGGCGCAAAAACTCCTTACGGCTCATGCCCTGTGCCTTGCACTGATGATAAAGCTCGCAAAGTTCAGGGAGCACATCTTCGCCCTCGCCCAAAGAAATCAAATCGAAGAAGGGGGCCATGGGCTCAGGGTTGCAAACGCAGGGGCCGCCCCCAATGACAATGGGGTCATTTTCTCCGCGGTCTGCAGAGCGCACAGGAATACCGCCCAGCTTGAGCATAGTAAGCACTGTGGTATAGCACATCTCGTACTGAAGAGTAAAACCCACAAAATCAAAATTACAAATAGGGTCAAAGCTCTCCAACCCGTAAAGCTTAATGTCGTTTTCTTCCATTACTTGCTGGAAGTCTACATCCGGTGCAAACACGCGCTCACACCAAATATTTTCACGGGCATTGAGAGCAGAATATAAAATCTTCATGCCAAGGTGGGACATTCCCACCTCATAAAGGTCGGGAAAACAAAAAGCAAAGCGAATATCCACTTTGTCTTTGTCCTTTTGTATGCTGCCGGTCTCACCGCCGCAATAACGGGCGGGTTTTTGCACCCGCAGCAGCAGGCGATCTATTTTCTCGGGTATCATGGAGTTCCTCCTCATTCTGCCGCACCTGAAAGCAGCTCCTGTTGTTGGCATCTGTTTTCTCTTTTTGGGCGGCACCATATTATTGTAAAAGCCGTAAGAATGCGACATAAAAATTGCAGCATGCAAATTTTGCGGTGTACTCCCCGGTAAAGCCGTATTTTTTTATCCTATACAGTATTGACCGGAAAGAAAAAGCTATGACCAAAGCTTTTGGGTTTTTATTTATGATAAAAAGCAATCACTGTAAAGAAATTGCTTCAACCCTTTTTATGAATCAAAAGGCGTTGATAAAGAGCTTGCATAAAAAAATAAGGTGCAGCGCAAAGCTACACCTTATCATACACTATTTGTGTGTTTTGTTCAACAAACTTCGAGCATTTATAACCCTGTAAAAGGAAAGTAGTCTGCTTTTACAAACATTCTCGCGGATAGGCAACCACAGCATCTTCTTTGATAGAACCTACCATTTGGCATCAAACACACCGCATAAAAAAACTGCCATCAGGGCACATAGCCCCAGCGAAACCCCGGATTTCAGCATCCACCATGCACTGGCGGCACAGCCCGCCGCACAAAGCACCATTTGAAATGCCGCCGATGTGCGCAGCCCTTTTGCCGGCCCCAGTATTAAAATACACAAATCTCTGATCATTGCACCGCCATCCAGTCCTGCCATTGGCAACAGGTTAAAGATGGCCACAGCACTGTTGATTGCCGAAAAGCGCACAGCCCAAAAGCTTTGGTAGGGGCCAAACAACAGTGCCAAAAACAAATTTGCAAGGCAGCCGGACAAATTGAGCCCCATACTAACCCCAAAAGGAAGTGCACCATCTTTTTTAAGGCGCATACGAATACCGGTACACCCCAGCTCCAGTTTTTCCACCTGCATGCGCTGCATCCACAAATACATCAGATGCCCGCTTTCATGGGCAACCATTGCACCCATCACCGGCAGTGCCATCCCGCTTTTATCCCAAAGCAAAAACAGAATAACAACGGTAAAGAACCAAAAGCTTAGTACCACCGTGGTCTTACCAATCTTAAATTTCATGGAGTATACAGCCTCGCCGGGTTAATATATTTGCCGTCTACCAATACATCCAGGTGCACGTGGGGCCCTGTTGAGACGCCGGTGCTACCTACCTCGGCAACACGCTCACCCGCCCGTACCACACTGCCCTGTGTAGCAAGTATTTTGCTGCAGTGGCTATACACCGTTACCAGCCTGGGAGAATGGCGTATCTTGATATAGTTGCCGTAGATGTTTGATTCACCCACTTCTTCTACTGTACCGGAATAGATGGTATAAATGCTGTCCCCCTCCCATGCGGCAACATCCATACCGGTATGAAAATCCGGCTTGCCTGTTATGGGATGTGTACGTAAACCAAAGCCGGAGGTAACAGATCCATAGGCTGGATATCGGGCGGTTGTGGTAAACAACACAGGGCCTGTGTAAATATTAGAGGGAATGTAGGGGCTTTCTCCGCCCATGCCACCCTGACCACTGCTTTGGGGCAGTTCCCTGGTATTGGCCATATAATCTTCTATGTATTCCTGAATGGTATCAAAATCTATGGGCGTACCAAAGGCACCCACAAATACGGCTTCTCCCACCTGTTCACCCATCACTGCTTTATAATAGGTACCCAGCTGTTCAAAGCGCTGTTTGTCAAAAAATTGAAAGGTAAATACACCTGCCACCAGTATCATGCACACCACAATTTGAACAATGGTAATGGTAACCGCAGGATCAAACTGCTGTCCCTGATCCAACGTTCTGGGGCGCTGTCCGGCTCTGTTGCGATGTACTGTCATAGGCCTTCTGGGGCTTTCTCTCATTTTGTGCTCCCTCCCGTTTTTCAACCGGCATCCGCTCTATCTGCAAATGCTCCCGCCCGGCATCCGCCAGACAAAGCATTCATTCATCTGCCAATCTACTCTTATTGTATGAAAGAATACACAAAAAAATGAGACGCTTGTCAACCCTTTTTGAGGTTTGCAAGCGTCTTTTGCATTTACACCATACTTATTTATTTTGAATAAACTCGTCCATTGCCTGTGCGGCAGTTTTACCTGCACCCATGGCCAAAATAACTGTGGCAGCACCGGTAACCGCATCACCACCGGCATAAACACCGGGTTTGGAGGTTGCCATGGTGTTTTCCTGTGCCACAATACAGCCCCACTTATTGGTTTCAAGACCCTGGGTGGTAGACTTAATCAGGGGGTTGGGAGTGGTACCAATGGCGATGATTACTGTATCTACATCCAGCGTAAACTCGGAGCCTGCTTTCACCACAGGACGGCGGCGGCCGCTGGCATCCGGTTCACCCAGCTCCATCTCCACACATTCCATGCCGCAAACCTGGCCCTTATCGTCCCCCAGCACCTTTATGGGATTGCACAAGAGCTTAAAGTGTATGCCTTCCTCCTGGGCGTGGTGAATTTCTTCTGCCCGGGCAGGCATTTCTTCCATAGAGCGGCGGTAAACAATGGTAACATCTGCACCCAGACGCTTGGCACAGCGGGCCGCATCCATGGCAACGTTTCCGCCGCCAACAACCGCAACGCTTTTGCTCTTGCGGATGGGGGTTTCATGGTCTACCAAATAAGCCTTCATCAAGTTGACACGGGTAAGATATTCGTTGGCGGAGTATACACCCACCAGGCTTTCTCCGGGAATGTTCATAAAAGAAGGCAGTCCTGCGCCGGAGCCGATAAACACAGCTTCATATCCGCTTTCCAGCAATTCATCCACCGACTGAACCCGACCCACCACCATATTGGTGCAAATTTCTACACCCAAATCCTTTAGGTTTTCTACCTCTTTTGCCACAATGGCCTTGGGCAGGCGGAACTCGGGAATGCCGTATACCAAAACTCCACCCGCAGTGTGCAAAGCCTCAAATATGGTTACCTCATAGCCTTTGCGTGCAAGGTCGCCTGCGCAGGAAAGTCCCGCAGGGCCGGCGCCCACCACAGCCACCTTGTGTCCGTTGGGTGCAGGCTTTTCTGCTTTTTTTGTATTGTGGGCCATGTGCCAGTCGGCAACAAAGCGCTCCAAACGGCCAATGCCCACCGGCTCACCCTTGATGCCGCGGATGCACTTGGCTTCGCACTGGGTTTCCTGGGGGCAGACTCGTCCGCACACGGCAGGCAGCGCGTTGGTAGAGGTAATGACCTCATAAGCGTCCTCAAATTTTTCCTGAGCTACCAGCGAGATAAACTCCGGTATTTTAACGTTTACAGGGCAGCCCGCAACGCAGGGACGGTTCTTGCAGTTGATGCAGCGTTTTGCCTCGGCTACAGCCATTTCTTCGGTGTAGCCCAAGGCCACTTCCTCGTAATTTCCGCTGCGGATAACTGCATCCTGCACCGGCATAGGTGTCTTTTTAAAAATATTTACTTCCATCTGCTTACCCCCGAATTTTGCAAACATGCTCTGCTTCCTGCTCACGGTAGGTGCCGTTACGGAGCATCAGCTCGTTATAATCCACCTGATAACCGTCAAAATCCGGGCCATCTACGCAGGCAAAGCAAATTTTGCCGCCCACAGTGACGCGGCAGCCGCCGCACATACCCGTACCGTCTATCATAATGGGGTTTAAGCTTACAATGGTAGGAATGTTCAGCTCTTTGGTCAGCGCCGAAACAAATTTCATCATGGGAATGGGGCCGATGGCAATGACAAGGTCATATTGCACCCCGGCTTCAACCAGTGAGCGCAGCTTATCGGTGACAAAGCCCTGCTCACCGTAGCTTCCGTCATCGGTGGTGATGAAAAGTCTGCTGGAAGCAGCCTTCATCTCCTCTTCCAAAATGACAATATCTTTAGAACGGAAGCCTGCAATTACATCAACATGAAGTCCCCGTGCATGAAGTTCCTTTGCTTGAGGATAGGCAATGGCGCAGCCCACACCGCCGCCTACCACACAAATGCTTTTAGCATCTCCATAATGAGTAGGCTGACCCAGAGGGCCGGTTACATCCTGTATATAGTCGCCTTCTTTTAGCGCACCCAAACGCATGGTAGTTGCGCCAACCGTCTGAAAAATAATGGTTAGAATACCGTTTGTCCGGTCATAACCTGCCACGGTAAGGGGGATGCGCTCTCCCAGGTCGTCAATGCGCAGCATAACAAACTGCCCTGCCTGGGCCTTTGCAGCAATGGCGGGTGCATCAAGCTCCATCAGCACAATTGCTTCGCTGAGCTGTTTTCTCTTTAGAATACGATACAATGGGGTGTCCTCGCTTTCATGCAGTACTCTTCTTTGTCCTTTAACTGCTTTAACAATGTCTAATATCCAAGCATAATTCGACAAACACTACAAATTAGTATAGCGCACTTTAACAGAAATGGCAATTGACAGAAACATACATAGCCATACATTTTACTTATGTATGCTTTTACACTTTAAAATACTGCTTAACAAAAGAATAGGTTCGCCTGCAGACAGTCAATACAGACAAACCTATTCTGTTAGATGCCCCCTGCAATCTAACTCAATTTTAGATTATATCGGGGCACATTTGTCGCATACAAAAGTAGCCGCGACTTGTATTATACTTCGTTACCGGGAAAACGCGGGATGCCTGCAAGACCCATGGCAAGGTCTTGGTCACTGGGGATATAGTCTAACATTAATCCGTCGTTATATTTTTCATAGGCTTTCATATCAAAATATCCGGTTCCTGTCAGCCCAAACAAAATTGTCTTTTCTTCTCCGGTTTTCTTGCACTCCAAAGCTTCATCTATGGCTGCGCGGATGGCGTGGCTGCTTTCGGGTGCAGGCAAAATTCCCTCTGTGCGGGCAAACTGCTGGGCTGCCGCAAACACTGAGGTTTGCTCTACACTCCGCGCTTCCATCAAACCATCTGCATAAAGCTGAGAAAGTACGCTGCTCATACCATGATAGCGCAGCCCCCCTGCATGGTTGGGTGCGGGAATAAAGCCGCTTCCCAGGGTGTACATCTTGGCTAGAGGACAAACCATACCGGTATCACAAAAATCGTAAACATACTTGCCCCGGGTCAGACTGGGGCAGGAGGCCGGCTCTACGGCAATAAACCGATAATCTGCCTCACCCCGAAGCTTTTCGCCCATATAGGGGGCAATTAGGCCCCCCAGATTAGACCCACCACCGGCACAGCCGATGATAATATCCGGCTTTATACCATATTTCTCCAACGCAGCCTTTGCCTCCAGCCCAATCACCGACTGGTGCAGCAAAACCTGAGAAAGTACGCTGCCCAAAACATAGCGGTAGCCGTCGCTGCTTACTGCCGTCTCCACCGCCTCGGAAATTGCACACCCAAGGCTGCCGGTGGTACCGGGGAACTGGGCAAGAATTTTTCGTCCAACCGCGGTGGTCTCCGAGGGAGAAGGTGTTACCTGAGCGCCATAGGTGCGCATCACCTCCCGACGGAAGGGTTTTTGCTCATACGAAATTTTGACCATAAAGATTTTGCAGTCCAGCCCAAAGTACGCACAGGCCATAGAGAGTGCCGTACCCCACTGACCTGCTCCGGTTTCGGTGGTTACTCCCTTTAGCCCTTGCTTTTTGGCATAATAAGCCTGTGCAATGGCGCTGTTGAGCTTGTGGCTGCCGCTTGTGTTGTTGCCTTCAAACTTATAATAAATTTTTGCAGGAGTATCCAGTGCCTTTTCCAGATGGTAGGCTCGCATCACAGGAGATGGCCGGTAGGTTTTGTAGTACTCCAAAATTTCCTGGGGAATATCAAAGTATGGTGTGGTATCATCCAGCTCCTGGGTCACCAGCTCCTGACAGAATACACCGCTAAGGTCTTCTGCGGTCATAGGCTGGAGCGTACCCGGGTTTAGCAGCGGTGCAGGTTTGTTCTTCATATCTGCCCGCACATTATACCACTGACGGGGAAGCTCGCTTTCCTCCAAATAAATTTTGTAGGGAATTTTTGTGTTTTCCATGAGTCAGCCTCCATTTTCTGTGTCACAACGGTTAGGGACAAAGAAAAAAGCCCCTGTCCCTGCGTACTGCCGGGACAGAAGCTGAAAACACTTCTGCGGTGCCACCCTGCTTGGTGTATTGCTACACCCTCTCTTATGCATACATCAAAATATGCAAGACTTTGATAACGGAGATTTCGCTCCGGCTCCCCTACTCTGTTTCGGTTTGCTCTCAGAAGCCCATTCACTATCGGTTTCCGCGCTGCAATCCCACCATCTGCAGCTCTCTGTGCCGGAAGGTCCGGTAATTACTTACACTTCCTCGTTGATTTAACAAAAAGTTTACCACGACACGAGGAAAAGTCAATGCCTGTTTAGTAATTTCAGCTTTTTGATGTATTTTAATACATTCAGCAGTGTGTTTTTATCACTTTAAACAAGTGAATTATCAATAGAATCTGGTTCTGCTCACTAGATGTATGCCTTGCATACCTTAAAAATACCATCCTTCTCCATCATGATAAAAAAGCAGCAAAGACCAGTGAAAATCATCAATCTTTGCTGCTTGGCTAATTTCTTCTATTTTGCTTAGTTGTCAGAGTCTATGGTAGAGATACCCAGAGTAATTTCCTCCAAAACATCCAGCAAGACCTTTACGGTATCCAACGCGGTAAACATGGTTACGTTGTTTTCTACCGCACAGCGGCGGATGGCATAACCGTCGGATTCCTCTCCCACGGCGCTGGTATCACGGGTGCTGATAACATAGTTTACATGTCCGCGGCGCAGCGAATCCAGAATTTCCTCGCTGCCGGTACTGATTTTCTGGCGGGTGCGGGTACGAATGCCGTGTTCTTTCAGGAAAGCTGCGGTGCCCAGGGTTGCTTCAATATTAAAGCCCAGACCATAAAAACGTCGGATCAGCGGCAGTGCTTCGTCCTTGTCGCGGTCGGCGATGGTGACAAAGATGGTACCGTAGTTTGCCACATTCATACCGCTGGCTTGGAGTGCCTTATACAGGGCACGGTTCAGCTTGCTGTCGTAGCCAATTGCCTCACCGGTAGACTTCATTTCGGGAGACAGGTAGGCGTCCAGCCCACGCAGCTTGGAGAAGGAGAACGCAGGAGCCTTCACATACCACTTGCTGCGCTCCTTTTGATATACCTGGGTAATTCCCTGCTCTTTCAGCGAATGTCCCAGCATAACCCGGGTGGCAATGTCTGCAATGGCAACACCCGATGCTTTGGAAATAAAGGGAACAGTACGGGAGGAACGGGGGTTAACCTCAATAACAAAGACATCTTCGTTTTTATCCACAATAAACTGGATGTTGAACAATCCTATAATACCGATACCCAGACCCAGACGAACGGTGTAGTCCAGAATGATGTCTTTTACCTTCTGGCTTACGCTGAAGGTGGGGTATACACTGATGGAGTCACCGGAGTGAACACCGGTGCGTTCCACGTGCTCCATGATACCCGGTACAAACACATCTTTACCATCGCAGATAGCATCTACCTCAAGTTCCTTGCCGGAGATATACTTATCTACCAAAACAGGCTGCTTTTCGTCTACCTCAACAGCAGTTTGCAGATAGATGCGCAGAGAAGTCTCGTTGGATACAATTTGCATGGCGCGGCCGCCCAATACATAGCTGGGGCGTACCAGTACAGGGTACCCAATTTTTGCAGCTACCCTGACGCCGTCTTCAATGTTGGTAACAGCTTCACCGGTGGGCTGAGGGATCCCCAGCTTTTCCATAATTTTTTCAAAGCAGTCGCGATTTTCGGCATTATCAATGGCCTGCACATCGGTGCCAATAATCTTTACACCCAGCTTGTGCAGCGGCTCAGCTAGGTTGATGGCAGTTTGGCCGCCCAAAGAAACTACAACCCCCTCGGGCTGTTCCAGCTCCAGAATGTTCATCACATCCTCAACGGTAAGAGGCTCAAAGTAGAGCTTGTCGCTGGTGGTGTAATCGGTAGAAACCGTCTCGGGGTTGTTGTTGATGATAATGGCCTCATACCCTGCTTCACGGATGCTCCAAATGGCGTGAACAGTAGAATAGTCAAACTCTACGCCCTGACCGATGCGGATAGGGCCCGAGCCCAGCACAACAATCTTCTTTTTGTCACTGATGATAGACTCGTTTTCTTCCTCGTAGGTAGAGTAGAAATAAGGTACATAGCTGTCAAACTCGCTGGCACAGGTATCAATCATCTTATAAACCGGGAAAATGCCGTGCTCTTTGCGGAAGTGGAATAAATCTGCCTCGGTCTTGCCCCAGATTTCGGCCAGATACTGATCGCTGATGCCCATTTTCTTGGCAGCTTCCACTGTTTCCAGCTCCATGGGGTGCTCTTGCAGAGCTTTTTCAAAGTCTACGATATTTTTAAACTTATCAAGGAACAGCATGTCGATTTGGGTTGCGTTATAAATCATGCCAAGGTCAACACCATTGCGGATGAGCTGTGCAATGGCAAAAATGCGGTCGTCGGTGCCATCCTTAATATAGTTGAGCAAATCCTCGTTGGACACAGTGTCAAACTTTTTGCTGTGCAGGTGCCACACCTTGGTTTCCAGCGAGCGGATGGCTTTTAAGAGGCTTTCCTCAATGGTGCGCCCGATGCTCATGACCTCGCCGGTGGCTTTCATCTGGGTGCTCAGCTTATTGCTGGCGGAGGTAAACTTATCAAAGGGGAACCGGGCAATTTTGGTCACCACATAGTCCAGTGCAGGTTCAAAGCTGGCGGGGGTGTTGGCAATCTGAATTTCATCCAGTGTCATGCCCACGGCAATTTTGGCGGACACTCTGGCAATGGGGTAGCCGCTGGCCTTGGATGCCAGGGCGGAGGAGCGGGACACACGGGGATTTACCTCGATGAGGTAGTAGTCAAAGGAATAGGGGTCTAGTGCAAACTGCACGTTGCAGCCGCCCTCATTTTTCAGCTCACGGATAATTTTTAGGGCGCTGTCACGGAGCATCTGATATTCCTTGTTGGTGAGTGTCTGGCTGGGGCACACCACAATGGAATCACCGGTGTGTACGCCCACGGGGTCGATGTTTTCCATGTTGCAGATGGTGATGGCAGTATCGTTAGAGTCACGCATGACCTCATATTCAATTTCCTTATAGCCTTTGATACTCTTTTCCACCAACACCTGATGCACAGGAGAAAGCTTTAAGGCGTGCTTCATCATTTCACGAAGCTCGGTTTCGTTATAAACAAAGCCACCGCCAGTGCCGCCCAGAGTAAAGGCGGGACGGAGCACCAGAGGATAACCAATTTGAGCGGCAGCTTCTACAGATTCTTCAATGGTGTTGGCAATCATAGAAGGAAGCACCGGTTCGCCCAGCTTTTGGCACAGCTCCTTAAACAGCTCTCTGTCCTCGGCACGCTCAATGCTCTGGAAGCTGGTACCCAGAATCTCTACCTGACATTCTTCCAGCACGCCCTTTTTGGCAAGCTGTACAGCCAGGTTTAGGCCTGTCTGTCCACCCAGGCTGGGCAGAATAGCATCTGGACGCTCGTAGCGGATGATTTTAGCCAGATACTCCAAGGTAAGTGGCTCCATATATACCTTATCGGCAATGGTAGTATCGGTCATAATGGTGGCAGGGTTGGAGTTGATGAGGATAACCTTGTAGCCCTCCTCACGCAATGCCATGCAGGCCTGTGTACCGGCGTAATCAAACTCGGCGGCCTGGCCGATGACGATGGGGCCGGAGCCAATCACCAGTACTGTTTTAATATCTGTTCTTTTAGCCATTAGTGAGCCTCCTTTTTCATCATCTGTACAAAGCGGTCAAAAAGATATGCGCTGTCCTGAGGGCCGGGTGCGCTTTCAGGGTGATACTGCACCGAAAAAATCTTGTCCTCCTCACAGGCCACGCCTTCTATGGTGTTATCCAGCAGGTTCATGTGGGTTGCTTTCAGCCCGGTGCCTTCCAAAGTTTTTTGGTCCACTGCGTAGCTATGGTTTTGGCTGGTTATTTCAATTTTACCTGTGGCCAGGTTTTTGACGGGATGGTTGCCCCCGCGGTGTCCAAACTTCAACTTGTAGGTGTTGGCGCCGTAGGCCAGGGAAATGAGCTGGTGGCCAAGGCAGATGCCGAAGATGGGACGCTTGCCCCTAAGACTGCGAATCAGCTCAATAACCTCGCCCACATCCTGTGGGTCTCCGGGGCCGTTGGAAAAAAATACACCATCGGGGTTTAGCGCCAAAACGTCTTCTGCTGTGGTGTTGTAAGGTACAATGGTAACATTGCAGCCCTTTTGGTTTAGTTTACGGACAATGTTGAGCTTAATGCCACAGTCCACTGCCACAACATTATACTTGGGGTTTGCGGTACGAGAATACCATTTCTTTTTGCAGCTTACCTGTGCCACCTGGTTGGTAGGCAGTGCAGTGGCTTTCATCCGGGCCACACACTCTTCCTTTGGGGTGGAGGCGTCTGTAATCATCACCTTCTGGCTGCCTTCGCTGCGAATGATGCGGGTAATACGGCGGGTATCCACACCGGAAATTCCCGGGATATCATTTTCCTCTAAAATCTCCGAGAGAGTTTTGGTATAGCGAAAGTTGCTGGGCATATCGTTATATTCCCGCACAATCAAACCGCCCATGGTGGGCTGCTTGGTCTCAAAGTCCTCGTCGGTGATGCCGTAGTTGCCAATCAGCGGGTAGGTCATCACAACCATCTGCCCTGTGTAGGAGGGGTCGGACAGAATCTCCTGATACCCCACCATGGAGGTATTGAACACAATTTCGTGGATGGCCTCTACCGGGGCGCCAAAACCCTCCCCATAGAATTCACAGCCATTTTCCAATACAATTTTGCGGCCATATTCCTTTGCCATACGCTTTCTCCCTTCTTCTATCTTTGATGCAGTTAGCTCTATCCTTTAGCTTTTGCAGGCAGCGCCGCCGATATCACAACAAAACGGGCTCCCATACAAAAGAAAAACCAGGTCTTTGCAAATGAAAAAGTCATCTGCAAATCCTGGAAATAAAAGCAACATATTTTAAATGTGAAACAAAAGCACAAGGCTTGTTGGGATAAAAAAATTGATTTTTTAAAAAAACATTGCTAAAAGAAAGATTAATGGAGGAAGCAGGCATGTTGTTAATGAGCTCAAACATTTTTATTCCTCCTGTCTTTTATCCTTCAGGGTGTTAACCGCCGTGTTTTCAATTATTTTACCATCAAGCATTATCATGTCATTGCGCATTAAAATAAATTTACCCCAAGCATCAGCATGATAAATGCCTAGCAGTTATTATACCGTGTTCCATGAAAAAGTCAACTAGAGAAACGGAAATATCGGCAGGATTATTTTATAAAATTTAGGCACTTTTGACGAATGTCATGTGTTTCAATAAAGCACACATTTATCATTTTGTGTCCTTGTAAGCAATCTTTTAACTAACCCTAGAAACCACCCCCACAGCCTCTGCATTTTTGCAAAAGCCGCGGGGATGGTACCAATTACAGCTCAACCTCATGCATGGCTTTTGGAATTGCCGAGGTAAGAACTTCGCAGCCGTGGGGGGTAATCAGCACATCATCTTCAATGCGTATGCCCATTCCCCACTGGGCAATGTACAAACCGGGTTCTATGGTATATACAGCATTTTCGGCCAAAATACGGGGCTCCGGACGCAAATCGTGCACATCCAGCCCAATGGGATGGCCTACATTATGATAATAATACCTGTCAACCTCCTGTGGCTGATCAATCAACCCCAGGCGGGAAAGTTCCTTGGCATAGTGCTTTTTAATAATTTCGTTTAACTCTGCTTCTGCCACACCGGGTCGTACAGCTTCTATGGCAAGCTGCTGTGCTTCCAATACAATGGAGTAAATCTCGGCTTGCTGCTGCGTAAATCGGCCTGAAACAGGATAAGTACGGGAAACATCTGCCCAGTAATATTCTTTGGGCGCGCCTACGTCAATTAAAAACAGCTCATCCTGCTGCAGCATTCCGGTCTGGCGGCTGTGGTGGAGGCACACAGCATTTTGGCCTGCGGCACAGACTGTACCATAGCACCTGCCTCCATTGGAGGCAATCAAGCCTTCATAAGCAGCTCTAATTTCATACTCATACCGGCCGGGCGCAACCAGCTCCCTGACCTTTTGCAGTCCCTGCCCAAGCAGCGCTGCCGCTTCCCTTATCAGCGTAATTTCCTGAGGCTGCTTACAATAGCGCAAAGTGGTCATCAGGCCCATGGCATTAACGACATCCACACTTGGAAAAGCCGCTGTAATGTTTGCTGAAAGCTTGCGTCCCTGATCTGGGGCTTCTCCGGGAATGGTCAAGCCAAAAGGAAGCATCAGCTTTGCAGGTGCACCATTGGAAGCAAAGAGCGAAAATAAAAAGCTCTCCAGCAACTTAATGTCTTCCATGGCTGTAATGCCACTGATTTGGGCTGCCTGAGCTGGACGCAGCTGAACACCATACCATTTTTCCCGTTCTTCCTCTATGGCGGGCATAAACAGCTTTTCGGTCACTGATCCGTTGCGCTTGAGCACTAAAAGGGCCATTTTTTCACGGTCGATTCCGGTTAGATACAAAAAGTTCTTATCCGGTTCAAACTCATAGAACACATCGTTGGTACGACGATGCTCCTCTCCGGAAAAAAACACGGCAACCGTATCTTCCGGCATCAGCTTGACAAAGCAGCGTCGGTTTTCCTGATAGAATTTTTGCTCCATTTTAATCGTCCATTCTGCCGCTGTGCGGCACAAAATTACAATATTCTGAATTTACCATGCCAGATAAGCCTAAGGGAGACTGCGTCTCCCTTAGGCTTATCTGTTTTCTTATACAACTTTTTCGCTGCGTATCTCTTTGAGATAACCATATACAGTAAAGGAAGATACGCCAAGACTATGTGCAGCCAGCTCCACAGAGCCTTTAACCTCAAATACACATTTATTTTCCAGCTCGCGCACCAGCTGAATTTTTTCAAAACGGGACATCATGGGCACAGGCTTACCGGCGGCAGAAATTTGTTTTTGAATCAAATCCTCAACCACCTCACGGATATCCTGAGCAAACACCTCTGTATTTTTAGAGTTGTTTTGTCCGTATGTACAAATACTTTCCAAAAGATTTTGTGCCACCAAAAATTCCGTCATGTCCATGTTGCTGCACATGCAGCCCACAATCCGCCCTTTTTCGTTGCGGATAAAGATTGTAGAAGATTTAAGCGGACGGCCGTCTTTGGAAATGCTGCTGTAGCCAATCATATCGGGTGCGGTGTCGCCATATTTTGCAAGCGCTTCAATGACGATATTGGTAACCGATGCACCCAGCTGGCGGTCGGTAACATTGCCCTCAATGGCCACCATAGAGTTTTCAGGGTTGCTTAAATCGTGCAGAATAAACTCACTGCGCTCTCCCAGCAGGGTGTGCATTCCTTTAATAATGGGTAAAAACAATTTTAGGTACGGTGCAAATGTCTCAGATACCATCCGTATTCCTCCATGTCAGTTTTTGGGGTTAGCCAATGAGAATGACATGATCCTGTCTCTGGCTTAAAAAGCGAGCTCCATCCTCTGTTATTACAATATTTTCTTCTGTAAGAATGCTATAACCGGTTTCGCGGAGGATCGTGGGCTCCAGAGTAAAGGTCATGCCGGCCTCCAAAATGCCATAGGGAGAATCGCCGTACCGCTCCCAGGCAGGGGCAAACATGGTGCCGCCGTCATGGGTGCAGCGTCCAATTTGGTGTCCAACAGAATGAGTAACCTCGGGCATCCCTTTAGAAAGAAGATACTGACGTGCTGCGGTATCTACATCAATGCCGCGGACACCGGGCTTGGCAGCCTCAAAGCCTGCGGTAATGGCACCATAAGCAGCTTGAAAGGATTCTTCCATCTGCTGGGGGGCACAGGTTTCACCCTCTTTCAGGAAATAAACCGTACGGGCAATATCAGAAACATATCCCTGATAATCTACACCCCAGTCCATAATAAGAAAGTCTCCGGGAACAATGACCTCGTCGCTGGGTCCGCGATGAGAAATGCGGTCTTTCATGACAATGGGCATGGTCAACTCCTTGGAAGTACCTTCTACCACATTGCGCTTGCGCATTCCGTCTACAAACAGCTGACCAACCTGGCGCTCGGTCATTCCCGCATGCATTTGGGCAAATACTTCGTCATAAATCTCCAGGGTCATATCTATGGCAGTCTGGATGCAGCTTAGCTCCGCAGGAGTTTTAATGGCGCGGATACGCTGTAGCATGGGAGTAGAGGGCACAAAACGGGCGGCATATTTTTCTCCTACTGCCTTGCACAACCAGCGGTAGCGTCCGGTGGTCAAACCATCGCAAAGGTGGTCATCCTCGCTGTAATTAATGGCAATGGAAGCAGGGTTCAGCTCCTCCACCAGTTCCAGTAATCTGCTAGCGGCATCATCGGTGTAACGCTCAACACGGTCAAAAAGCTTGCTCTCTTCGCTTTCCTGAGCATCAATTTGGCTGCAAAGGGCAAACACACCTTTTTGGCGGGTGATGAAAAAGAAGGTTCGACCTACTGTCTTTAACCCGGTGAGCAGCTGAACCGCAGGGTCGCTGCCCTCGCTGGCAAATACCAGCCACAGATCAATGTTATTTTCTTGAAGATAGCCCACAGCCTGGTGAAGCTTCTCCTGATAAATTTCGTTCATATCTCCTATCCTTTCTGTCACAGTGCAGCTGTTAACAGCATAACACTTTTCAGAGCAATTGAAAACCGCTTATTCCAGCGCCAAAGCACGGGCAGTCTCATAAAGCACACGTCCGCCATAAAAAAGTGAAGGTAAAGTAATGTGTTCGTCATCCTGATGAACCATTTTCAGCACATCACAAAAAGGAATATCCTCCAGCAAAGGAGTATAACCAAAAACATTATGGCGCAAAAAGCGACCATCCGTATTGCCCAGTGCATACATGGGCAGCAACTCTGAACCCGGGTCCAGCAGCGCAGAATTTTGTACCAGCAGCTGCGTAAACTCATTGTCCATGCTGCACTCGTAACCCTCTTCAAACGAGGTGATGTGCCAGCCAAGGTCAAATTCGTACAACAGGCTGTGGAACAGTGCTTCAATTTCCTCACGGTTCATCTGGGGCAGAAATTTAAAGATGACCTGTAGCTCCTGCTGCTCATCCTCAGAGGATAAATCAAAGCTGCTGATGGTCATGCAGTGATGGGCGGAGTAATCCCACAGATTTTGTACCGTGGGGTCACTGTAGGGTGCTGTGCCAACTGCCTCTACAAAGGCTTTGGTTACAGCGTTTTCCACCACGGGAGACCGGTAGCCGCTTAGGCGTTCCATCACCTTTGCAGCAAGCTCCATGCGCTGTGTGCCTTTGCCATAAAGTGGGATCGTAACACGGCAGTTGCCTTTTTCGCCACAGGCGATGGTACGTAGCTTTTTGCCGCCTACCTGAATGACAAAGCCCCCCCCCTCATTGAATACATAGCCCTTGGGCAGTTCCTGGGGATGATTGGCTGCCACATACCCCATCCCATTGCCGCTACCACATTCTTCGTCGGCAGTTGCCGCAAAAATAATGTCACGGTTTAGGGGTTTGCCCTCACGGTGAAGGAGCAGCATAGCCATCAGTCCCATGGCCGTAAGATGCTTGGTATCCAGAGTGCCGCGTCCGTATAAAGTTTCACCCTCCAGCAATCCTTCAAATGCAGGCTTTGTCCAGCCCGGGCCTGCCGCCACCACATCCACATGAGAAATGAACAACAGCGGTTCTTTGTCTCCGCCCTTTAGGCGGGCAAAAAAGTTGGGCCGGTTGGGGTCCTTTGCTACGGTGTGCCACTCTATTCCCTCATGGTCCAGCCGTTTCCCCAAATACTCTGCTACGGCAATTTCCTGGCCGGGAGGGTTGGTGGTATCAATGCGAATTAAGTCCCGGAGAATTTCCAGAAGCTCTTTTTCCGCTTCCTGGTTCCACATAGTCGTTTCTCCCCTCTTTTTAATCCGCAGAAATTAAGTACAGTGCGTTTTGACGGCGGCTGAGAATTTCGGCACCGTTTTCACGTATGACCACGTTTTCTTCTACCAGCATGCAGGGCAGTCCGCCGTCCTGCAGTACAGTAGGTTCAATGGCGTACACTTCGTTGAGCTCAATGGGGCGCTCTACCGAGCGGTTATCGGCTCCGGGTTTGAGCCTGCCCAGACGTGTGCCGCTGTCGTGACAGCTGCGGCCAATGGGGTGTCCCACAGAGTGACGTACGGTGGGATAACCGCCGTCCTCAATGACCTTTCTTCCTACAGCGTCCACTTCGTAACCCTTTTTACCTTCACCAATATAATTGATGGTGGCCGAGATGGCGGCATGTGCGGTTTCAAAGGCGTGCTGGACATCAGGAGGCGGGCAGGTTTCACCGGGGCAGAGGCAGTAGGCAGTGCGCGCAATGTCAGAAATATAGCCTTCGCTCAATACGCTGAAGTCCATAATGACAATGTCGCCATGCTCCAAAACAGTATTGCCGGGGCTGCGGTGAGAAACGCCGGCACGGACAATGCAGATAATGGGGTAATCGTAGGCAGAGCCCAAACCGTTGATAACACCGCGAGACTTCATGCCCTCTACAAAAAGGTCGCCAATCTGCTTTTCGGTCATGCCGCGGCGTACACGGGTAAACACCTCATCATAGATATCGTTGGTAATCTGGATGCAGCGTCGCAGGCATTCCACCTCGGTCTCGGTCTTAACGCTGTGCAGCTCGGCGCAAATCTCCTCGCTTGAACACTCAAGCTTTGCCAGTCGCTCTTTGCCAATGGCTTTTTCCAGCTGCTTGTACTGACCAAGGGTCAGACCGTCGGCATTGCCATCCTCTTCAGAGATGCTCAATGCCATTTTGTTGGGGTTCAGCCTGTCCAGTACTTCTACAAACTTTTCCCACATAGAGCTGCCGTAGGCAATAACCTCGGCAAAAATCTCGCTCTCCATATACTTTTTTTCATCACTGGGAGAAGCAATCATAATGTGATGCCCGTTGCGGCAGAAGAAAGCCGCACAGGGATGAATGGATTCGGAACCGATAAGAAAAGGCAGAAAAGGGTCTGAACCCTCTCTTGCAATGATGACCATTGTGTCAATTTCCCGGGTTTTCAGCTGATGTTCCAGCTGGGTAATCTTTTCCCGGGGAATCTGATATTGTTCAAGACTCATAATGATACCCGTCATTTCTCCGGCGGAATATAAAATTGTATCAAGGCTGCAGCTAAACCGCCCGAGAATGCCGCCGGACAAACTCAAAACCATATCTGCAGCTTTGCATATGCAGGTGTTAAATTCCCTGCACACAAATATCAAGAATTATACCAACTCCCACCGGCATCCAAAGACTGAGCAAAGCTCATCCAGCATGGGAGCATGGCAGCTGACAGTAAGCTGGCAGTCGTCCTTTAAACCGCTGCGGTGACCGCCCTGCATCTGCAGAACCGGTACCTGTGCTTTCAGCAGCTCCTGTACCAGCAGGCTGCAGCTGTGCAGTTGCTGGTTGGAAGTGTAGTAGGGGTTTGCATCCGGTTCCCGGGGAAAGAAAATCCGGGCAAGAATGGCATCCTCCGGTTTACCGCTGGGAGAGGGACAAAAATGACAAGCCGGAACAGACATCAAACTTCCTCCTTTCTTAACAGCAAATGTGTATTGCTTTGGCATTCAACTCTATCAGCATAATTCCTGTTTTATTGCCAAAGTAATATCTGCGCATGTGTGCTTTAGATAGCACACGCGCATAATTTTGACCGTAAAGCACATAGTGCTTCACATGGCCCATATGACTCCTCCACTGAGCCTTACCCACTGTTATTCCTATATGGAAGTACAGAAGTCATATAACATACAGTTAAAATTGCGTAAATAGCAACACAGGGCCGCGGCCAAAACTGTCCGCAGCCTCTGTGTTTTGTCTTCTTACAAGCCGTTGATTTCTTTGGCAAAGTGGCATGCCACAAAATGGCCTGGCAGCAGCTCTTCCATCTTGGGATTTTCCTGGAAGCACTGATCCTTTGCATAGGGGCAGCGGGGGGCGAAGCGGCAGCCGGGCTTGGGGTTGATGGGAGAAGAAATTTCTCCCTGAAGCAGGATGCGCTCGCTTTTATGATGAATATTGGCGCGGGGAATGGCAGAAAGCAGTGCTTTGGTGTAAGGATGCAGCTGAATTTTAAACAGCTCCTTAGACTCGCATTTTTCTACCATGGTGCCCAGATACATTACCAAAATGTCGTCGGAAATATGCTTAACAACCGAAAGGTTATGGGTGATGAACAGGTATGTAATGTTGCGCTGTGCCTGAAGGTCCTGCATCAGGTTCAGCACCTGTGCCTGAATGGATACGTCCAGGGCGCTGACCGGCTCATCGCAGACAATAAACTTGGGTTCCAGTGCCAGTGCACGGGCAACACCAATACGCTGACGACGACCGCCATCCAGCTCGTGGGGGTAGGAATTGGCCAGGCGCTCTGCCAGACCAACGGTTTCCATCAAGGCTGCAACCTTGCTTTCATACTCATCCTTGGTTTTGCAAAGATTATAAATCTTAAAGGGCTCACCAATGATATCGCTGACCTTCATTCTGGGGTTGATGGAGGAATAAGGATCCTGGAAGATCATTTGAAGGTCTTTACGCTTTTCTTTTAGTGCTGCACCGGACAGGTTGGTAATATCGTCACCTTCAAACAAAATCTGACCATCTGTTGTTTCCAGCAGATGAATCAAAAGACGGCCCAGAGTAGATTTGCCGCAGCCGGATTCACCAACAACGCCCAGTGTCTTGCCGCGCTCCAGCGTAAAGGATACGTCCTCTACTGCGTGCAGCATACCACGAGGGGTTTTAAAATATTTTTTAAGATTTTTGGCTTCTAGCAGTGTGCTCATTGACAGTTGCCCCCTTCCATGGCTTTCCAGCACTTTACAAAATGTCCGGGGCGAATCTCCACCTGGGTGGGATCCTCCATCTCACATTTTTCTGTGCAATAGGGGCAGCGGGGAGAAAAGCTGCAACCTACCGGTAAATTAGTAGGATCCGGCATCAGTCCTGCAATGGGCTGTAGGCGGTCGGTATCATGGTCCAAATCGGGAATGGATCCGAACAAGCCCTTGGTGTAGGGATGGGAAGTGTGGTCGTAAATATCTTCAATGGTGCCACATTCCACAATTTCGCCTGCATACATAATGGCAACCTTATCACATACCTCGGCAACAACACCCAGGTCATGGGTAATCAGCAGCATAGAGGTATTGACCTCTTTTTTCAGCTTGCTCATCAAATCCAGTACCTGTGCCTGAATGGTAACATCCAAAGCGGTGGTGGGCTCGTCGGCAATGAGCAAAGTGGGGTTGCAGGCCAGTGCAATGGCAATAACCACACGCTGTTTCATACCGCCGGAAAACTGATGAGGGTACTCGCCGTAGCGCTCACCGGGAATACCCACCATCTCCAACATTTCCTTTGCGCGGGCGGCAGCCTGCAGCTTGGTGCACTTTTGATGCAGACGCACCACTTCAGCAATTTGGTCGCCCACGGTTAAAATGGGGTTCAGCGAGGTCATGGGGTCCTGAAA
>JAEYXR010000050.1 GCA_023431215.1 Bacillota bacterium | reverse complement strand
TCACCGCCACCGCTCATGGCATCCGCCATATTAAAGGAGCCTACCGAAATGGTATAGCCAACGGTATCTTTGGTTTCTTCACGCCATTGCTGCACTACCTCATCGGTAGACAGCTTGCTGTCTTTTTTTAGGTATGCAGTGGCATTTACACCCGAGCTGCTGCCATTGACGGAAAAACGCTCTACATCAGGGTGCTCTTTCATCATTTCTTCAATTGATACCGCAATTTTATCAACTTCGGAAAGTTTTAGTCCCGGCCGAACTTCTGCCGAAACTTGCACAATGCCCTGGTCGATAGACGGAATCAGTTCTTTATTGATGAATGCCAGGCAAACAAAGGATAGTACCAGCAGCGCAATAGAAACAAATACCACTGTCTTTTTACGTTTGAAGGTTTTTTGCAGAAAACCTCCGTAGCTTTCCCCCATGGATGCCAGCTTACGGCTTACCCACAAATCTTCTTTTTCCTTGGGTTGCACCCGCAAAAACAGCATGGGCACAAGGGTCAGCGCCGAAATTAAAGAGGCGGTAAGGGCAAAGATAATGGTAAAGCCCAGCTGCTTAAAGAGCTGACCGGTAATACCCTGCATAATAGAGATGGGCAGAAATACCACGATGGTGGTAAGGGTGGAGGCTACAATGGAGCTTGTAACAACATGGGTACCCTCCAGTGCTGCTTCTTCAAAGCTCATGCGCTGGGCACGGTGGCGGAAGTTGCTTTCCAGCACAACAATGGAGTTATCCACCATCATACCAACACCGATGACCAAGCCGCCCAGGGAGATAATATTAAAGGAGAAGCCCATACCACTCATCAAAATGAGGGTGGCAAACACCGAGATAGGCATGGAGCTGCCTACGATAAGGGAAGCGCGCCAGTCTCCAAAAAAGACAAACAACACAATCATAGAAAGCAGAATGCCCAGCAGCAGCGTCTGCACAACGGTCTTAATGGCACTTAAAATTTGCTCGCTGTTGTCGCTGAGTACCTGAATATCAACACCTATTTGCTGAGTATTGATATTTTTCATTACCCTGACTGCATCGCGGCAGACGTTGACGGTGCCGGCGCTTTGACGCTTCATAATACCAATGGTGACAGTATCCTCGCCGTTGTAGCGGCTGATGGAGGTGGGCGTTGCCTTCGCCTCATACACATCGGCAATGTCCGAAAGATGTATGACGCCTCCTGTGGGCAAAATCAGGGGCATTTGGCGCAAATCTTCGGTGGAGGTCACCTCCACGCCGCCGCGGATATTCAACTTAGAATCGCCGCGGGTGGCACTGCCGGCAGGCATGGAAAAGTCGGCAGCCGCAATCATGTTGGCCACGGTAGAAAGGTCCAGGCCAAACTGGTTGAGCTGTTCCTCTTTTAGACGTACGCTTATGTAATCTTTTTGCCCGCCGGAAACTTCAACAGATGCCACGCTGGCTAGCTTTTCAAACTCGGGAACAATGGTATTTTCCACATAGTTGAGCAAATCTACATCTCCGGTGGCCTTTACGGACAGGGTAATGTCTGCCTGTGCATCCATTGACATTTCAATAATTACAGGGTCTCCGGCTTCTTCCGGTAAGCCAGATTTGTATAAATCAATCTTCTTCTGCAAATCCATACGGGTGCTGTCCATATTGGTGCCGTAGGTAAACTGCAGAAGCACCATAGAATAGTTTTCGTTGGATACTGACTGAACCTCCTCCACACCGGACATGGTGGCACAGGCAGCCTCTACCACACTGCTTACCAGCTCCTCCACCTCTTCGGGGCCTGCCCCGGGATAGGTGGTAGACACAAGAAGCATGGGCATTTCCATGGGGGGAATCAGCTCCAGCGGGGCTCCGGTAATGGCACCAAAGCCAAAGACCACCAGTGCCAGCAGAATAATCAGCACCGACACCGGTCGCCGCATGGTTAATTTCGTCAAATTCAAAGTCATACCCTCCCGTTACTGCTGTACCGCCACTAATGCACCCTCTGCCAGGTTGGGGTTCCAGGAGGTAATGACCATGTCAGTCAGGCGCAGGCCTGTCAGCACTGCAGCCTCATCGGCATTGGTAACCCCCAGGGTAACGGGTGTACGGCGTGCCGTACCATCCTCCACAACATAGACATAGGCTTCGCCACTGTTGTAATACACTGCATTTTGAGGGATGATAATGGCATCACTGGATTTATCAGTGGTGGCGATAACCTTTACACTGATGCCGGTAAGCAGGTCGGCACCGGGGGCTTCCAGTACGGCCTTTACTGTAAACAAACCGGTTTGTGCATTTACCATATTACCCACCTCAGAAATGGTACCCCGGTAGGTGTTCTGTCCTTTTTCTACGGTAATAACGTCCCCTATCTCCATTTGCAGCGCTGCAGAAGAAGATACGCCAAAGGACACTGTCAGCAGCTCCTTGTTGGAAAGCACAACAGCTGCGGCAGAGGTGAGAGCCATATTCTGCTCGCTGAGAGAGCAGCTTTCAATGACGCCGTCAATGGGTGCTGTTACCTTGGTGTTTTCCAGCTGTTGCATGGCTGCGTCCAGGCCAACCTGTGCCTGATTTAAGGTAGCGGCAGCCACTTCACTCAGCTCCTTGTAGCCGTCCTCAGAGGCCAGATTGTAAGAGTTACGTGCATTGCGGTAATAGGTCTCAGTTTTGTCCAAGGCTGCCTCAGCAGCTTTCCAATCAGCAAGAGCACTTTTTGCTTCAATACTGCTAGCACCTACTGTAAGGCAGATTTCATCATATCTTTTTTTAGTTGCCTTTTCATAGTCTCTAGCATTGTCATACGCTTCATAGGCACTGTCATAAGCCTGATCCAGTCCGTTGAGCTGGCTTTTGTAGCTGCTGCCAGTCATTTGGTCTACCTGTGCCGCAGCGGAGCGATACCCGGCCTGAGCCTGTTTTACCGAGGTCATCACATCCTTTGAATCCAGCTCAAACAGCAAATCGCCCTTTTTAACCATATCTCCGGGTTTTACATAAATCTTTGTTACCGTTGCAGGCAGCTTGGCAAAAACGCTGATAATTTCGTTTGGTTGAACACGACCCATATAAGCTGTTTCCATGGTCAGTGTACCTGCTTTGGGGTTTTGTGCAGTCACAAGTATTCCCTGCTCGTCTTGGGTTTGGGCCACCTGGCTGGCACCACAGCCTGCCGCTGTTGCCACAAAGGCACAGGCCAGTGCCAAAGCTGCCATTTTTCGTATGTAGTGATTCATAAATTGCGTCCTCCTGTATACTCAAGCAGCTATGTGCTATTATTTTGCCTTTTTTGCTGCTATATAGCTTAAATACTTGTCAGCTGTTTCACCAAGATACTTTTCAAGACGTGTCAGTCCAAGCAGTATCTCTTCTTTTTCCTTTTGTTCCAGCGTGTCATCGAATATATCATAAAATTCATCATGACTTTGGCTTACCTGCTCAATTAGCTCTCTACCTTTTTGTGTGGCACTGATATAAACGAATCTCTCATCCTTTTCACTTCGTCGCCTGACCACCAGACCTTGGCGCTCCATACGCTTACACAGCACCGATAAGCTGCCCTTTGTTACCTTTAGCTGTGTACTGAGCTCTGTTACCGGCATCTCTCCGTGGTTTTTCAGTACCATCAGCACCGCACCCTGGGGCGGCGTAATACCATACAGCTCGTGCGCCTCCTCTGCCGCACGCTGCACATGCAGCATAATGGCTCTGCTCAAAAATTCAATATCACGGTCAAATTCTCGTCGCGTCACTCTGTTCTCACCTACATTATATTAGTTTGAGTCAAAACTATTCACTGAAATATTATAGTGGTAACTAAAAATTAATTCAAGCAAGGAAAGGTAATATTTAAGGAAAGTTCACACATAACTTACAGGTTATTCCATGGTATGTATTATTGTATTACCAAACTAATACAATAATACATACCAAATATAGCATTGTCAAGTTAAAAACCGTTCTTAGTTATATTTTTTAAGATGTCGGAATCAAAAATGTTCCTTTACAACACCATTGTATCTATTGACTATTTGTGGTAAGAAGTTTATGTGCAAAAAAGAAGCAATCACACTGCTTGCAGTGTAATTGCTTCTCATTTATTATCATGCTTTTTTGAACGGTTAGTTTTCAATGAGTTGAGAAAATTTTACATCATTTAGGCGCTCACGAACCATTTGAGAAATTTCAGAATATACGGCGTGAAATTTACAGATGCCGCAGGAGGTAGAGTGAAAGTTTCGGTTGCACTGATAATCATCTTCTGCCACACAGCGTGCCAAAGCATAGCTCCCCTCCACCGTCTCAATGACGTTGGCCAAAGAGATCTCGCTGGGGTCGCGCCCCAGCTCATAGCCGCCCTTGGTACCTTTATAAGATTTTATCAAACCGCCTGCCACCAGCTTACGCAAAATTTTAAGAGAAAAGCGCAGGGTCACTCCTGTTTCGTCCGAAATTTTTTTAGCATCCATTCTAACAGGGTTTTTGGCCAAACAATAAACTATGCGCACAGCATAGTCTGATTCCAATGTAATATGCATAACAGCCTCCAATGTATACTGTAACGGTAGTTTTTATACGCTTTCAGTATACTGCCCCACACTCTCTTTGTCAAGGAAGAAGGACAAGATTGCATCAAAAGAGATTGCTGGATAAAATTATGGCAATACCGTACAAATCAAAAGGCTTTTTGAGTCAGACCAAACCCTTGCAGTGGCTGTATTTTGACAGCTTATTGGGTGTAATGATATACTGTATTTCATAGTTTTACTCTGCCCAGCTATCAAATATGACCATGTGGGTATTTGTATCATCAACCATAAACTTTAAGTGTCTTTCCATTAAACAGGCAACTACGGGTAAAAATAGCTTTAAAACTATTTTTTAACCATCCCACAAAAGAGGTAACCATCCATGAAAAAACAAACGTTGTATCTGGTGATTGCTGCATTGGCTGTTCTTCAGCTTTTTTCTTACATAAAAATCAGCTCTTTAGAAAGTAGCCTGCAAAACGCCAATAACACCATTCGCTCGGTAGAAAATCATCTGAATAATCAAATCAATTCTATTTACGAAAACGTTGACAGCAGGTTGGAGGAACAAGCAAGCCTGGTTTATCGCGGCTCTGCAGTAGTGGGAGAGGTTGATGCCAGGAACCTTGCTGTCCCGGTTACCTTTACCGTCCAGCCCAAAGCAGTAACTGAAACCATGACAGTATCGTTGGACTTTGACGGTGAGTTGATTCCTTTAAAAAAATCCGGCCTAGAATACTCTGTCACCAAGAATTTTACAATACTGGATGCCATTTCTCCCTCTATTGTTATAGAAGATCAAGGTGTAAAAAACGTGGGTGACTATGCAGGCCTGCAAATCATGTCCCTGCGAGAAAGGGTTTTGCCAACCCTTTTTGCCAGATTTTCCGGTGAGACTTCCTATGGCACCAGGGAGTACCGCGCAAAAGGACGGCTAAACATCGATAACAAGTCGCCTTTACTGGCTTCCAAGAATCCCTTTGTTGATATAAAGTATGTGATAAAAGTAAACGATGAGGTTATAAAGGAGATACCCGTACCCCTTGATAATGACATTGGCTTTGGCGGAACCTTTACCCTGGACATTGATGAAAAGTATACTTTGGAAGTTGGCCAGATTTTAACCTCCCATGTGGTAGCGGTAGATAGCCTTGGCTTTGTCTACGAGTATTTGGTGACACACTTTGAGGCAGGCTCCAGCGCGCAGCGGGAACCATATTTTGAGGAAGAAAAAATTACAGCTCCCACAGGAGAGGTCGCCTACCAGTACGACGCAGGTAATTTTACAGAAATTCCTTAGCTTGACTTCAATGGCAAGCAGCTTATTCTACAAAAGGCCTACGAAATCAATTGATTTCGTAGGCCTTTTGATGCCACCTTGTTGGCAGATTAACCTTATTCCAAAAAGTCTTTGAGACGCTTGCTGCGGCTGGGATGACGCAGCTTGCGCAGGGCCTTTGCCTCAATCTGGCGAATACGCTCACGGGTAACGTTAAATTCCTTACCCACTTCCTCCAGAGTACGGCTGCGGCCGTCCTCCAGACCAAAGCGCAGCTTCAGCACCTTTTCTTCACGGGGGGTAAGGGTAGAGAGCACCTCACCCAGCTGCTCACGCAGAAGAGTGTGGGAAGCAACGTCAGAGGGTGCAGGGGCATCGTCATCGGGGATAAAGTCACCCAGATGGCTGTCTTCCTCCTCACCGATGGGAGTTTCCAAAGAAACAGGCTCCTGTGCCACGCGCATAATTTCCCGCACCTTTTCCACCGGCATATCCAGCTCGGCAGCAATCTGCTCACTGGTAGGCTCATGTCCGTTTTGGTGCAGCAGCAGGCTGTTTACCTTTTTTACCTTGTTAATGGTTTCTACCATATGCACAGGGATACGGATGGTACGGGCCTGGTCGGCAATGGCACGGGTAATGGCCTGACGAATCCACCAGGTTGCATAGGTTGAGAACTTAAAGCCCTTGGTATGGTCAAACTTTTCAACAGCTTTAATCAGGCCCAGGTTTCCTTCCTGAATTAGGTCCAGGAACTGCATGCCACGGCCTACATAGCGCTTTGCAATGCTGACCACCAGGCGCAGGTTGGCTTCAGAAAGGCGCTTACGAGCATACTCGTCACCTTCTGCCATACGCACTGCAAGGTCAATTTCTTCATCGGCAGACAGCAGCGGCACACGGCCAATTTCTTTGAGGTATACCTTTACGGGGTCGTCAATGCTGATACCCTCGGCATACAGCACCACTTCCAAATCGGCATCCTTTTCGGTAGTGGCAGCCACTTCTGCAGCAAAGTCCTCTACTATTTCAATATTATTGCTTTCAAACGTATCATAGAGCTTATCCACCTGCTCTACGTCAAAATCCAGCTCCTCCAGAGCATCGGTAATTTCCTTGGTGGTCAGCTTGCCTTTTGCTTTTCCCTGTTCCAAAAGCTCGCGGATCACGCCTTTTTTATCTTGTGTTGCCAAAATACTACTCCCCCTATTTTTTGCCGGCAGTTAAAGAGGCTATGTACTTTTTTAAGTCCTCGCCTTCCAGCTTTCCGACTTCTTCGTTTGATTTTTCCTTTGCCGCCTCACCCAATACACGAATGCAGTCCCGGGCTTCGGCATCGCTTACCGGCAGCTCGCTGCGGCGCGATAAAATTTCGGACAACTTGCGTATTCGCTCCTCGTCCAGCACTGCTGACAGCGCCATCATGCCAATGTCCTGACCGTCTGCAATACGCTGCACCAGCCGGGCATAAATATTCCGGTCAATGCTTGATACCAGCTTTTGAGGTTCTACAAGTGAGGCCACCCAGGACGCTCTGTCGGGGTTACGAACAATATATGCTATGAGTCCTTCTCCCGCCAGTGCCTCTTTGGGATGCTTTTGCCGCTCAAAATCTGTTTTGGAGGATAGTCCCTGGGCCGCAAAAATTTTCAAATCCTTTGCTTCCCGCTTTTGAGCCGCCGCCTTGCGGTGTCTTAGTGCCGCCTCCAGCTGCAGGTTTACGGCCTGCTTATCAATTTGCAGCTCGCGACAAATTTTGCTGACATACACCTCCCGCTCAATGGGGCTGGGTGTAGCCGCCATGAGGTTTACAAAGGACTTTAAAAAGGCCACTCTGCCCTCGGCGGTTTCCAAATCGTTTGCTGCACGCAGCTTGTTTATTTCAAAGTCGGCGGCACTGCTGCTGCCCTCAATGAGCAGCTCAAAACGCTGTGAGCCAAACTTTTTAATGAATTCATCCGGGTCCTTTGCCCCGGTCATGGTAAGAATTTTTGTTTTGACCCCAACCTCATCCAAGAGGCGCATGGTACGCTGGGTGGCTTTTTGCCCTGCTTCGTCAGAATCATAGCACAGCACCACCGTCTGGGTATACCCAGCAATGAGCCTTGCCTGCTCGGTGGTCAGCGCAGTACCCAGGCCGGCAATGGCATTGTCAAAGCCCCCCTGATAAATGGCCACCACATCCATGTAGCCTTCTGCCAGCAGCAGATTTTGCCGTTTGGATGCCTTGGCAAAATTAAGGGCATACAGGTTGCGCCCCTTTTTATACACAGGGGTATCGTTACTGTTGATATATTTGGGGTTGTCGTTTTCATCCAGCCGCCTGCCTCCAAAGGCCACCACACCGCCCCTAAGGTCAATAATGGGGAACATAATGCGGTTGCGAAAAACATCGTAGCAGCCTCCCTGTTTGCCGCGGTTGGCAACATTGGCCGCCACCAGCTCCTCATGGCTATACCCCTTGCGGGTAAGGTGGTCGGTAAGGTTTTGCCAGCCGGGGGGCGCATATCCAATGCCGAATTTAACAACCGTTTCTTTACTGAGCCCACGGTTTACCAAATAGGCTCTTGCCTCTTTTCCCTTTGCGGACATCAGCATCCCATGAAAATAACGGGCTGCCTCACGATTAATCTCCAGCACACGCATTTTCAGCTTGTGGGCACCGTCATCCATGTCATTTTCCGGCACCTGCATCCCCACACGGTCCGCCAAAAATCGAATGGCCTCCATGTAGTCTAAATTCTCAATGCGCCGCACAAAGGTGACAATGTCGCCCCCTGCGCCGCAGCCAAAGCAATAAAAGGATTGGTTTTCCGTATACACGGTAAAAGAAGGGCTTTTTTCGGAGTGAAAGGGACACAGACCTGTAAGATTCCGTCCTCTTCGCCGCAGCTGAACATAACTGCCGATAATCTGCTCCACATCACACCGGTATTTCAGCTCGTTTAAAAAGCTATCCGGCAGCATGCATTCCCTCCTCCTTCTTTTTCACATCATTGAGCATGTTAATAACACACTGAAAAATTATTAAAAACCATTTTTAATAATAATACTTCTTCTCTAACAAAACGCTGAAAAAGCAAAAAATATTCCGGTGATAATGACCAAAGCTTGCAGCAAATAATCTTTGCAAATGGGTTCAGGCATGAAAAAAGTTTGCTTTACAGCCCCCAAGGCTTGGGAATCACCAGTTCCTCAAAAACAGACACACAAAAACGGTCGCTCATGCCGGAAATGTAGTCGCAAACAGCACGCTCTACCCCCTCCTGCTCCCGTATTCCCTGGTAATCCTCCGGCAGCTTGTCCGGGGCGCCCACCATTGTTTCGTACAGCCGCTTTACAATATCTCTGGCTTTGCCCTCCTCGCCCTTGGCAATGGGGTTTTTGTACACTGCTTCAAACAAAAAGTCCTTCAGTGCCTGATACTGGGCAGCCACCGTATCATCCATTTGGATGGTATCCCCACTGTTTTTTACAATGGAGGTAATGAGTGCGGTAATGCGCTGAGACTTAGTTTGCCCCAAAGTATAGCGAACCTCCCAGGGAATATCGTTTTCGGTAAGAATTCCCCCGCGGATGGCGTCTTCAATGTCATGGTTGATATAGGCAATTTTGTCGGCAAAGCGTACTACGCGACCCTCCCAGGTCTGTGCCCATGGCATTCCGTCAGAGTGGCACAAAATGCCGTCCCGCACTTCTGCCGTCAGGTTTAGCCCCTTGCCGTCACGCTCCAGCCGCTCCACCACACGCAGGCTCTGCTCGCTGTGGCGAAAAAA
Organism: Bacillota bacterium; assembly: GCA_023431215.1. GTDB lineage: Bacteria > Bacillota > Clostridia > Oscillospirales > Ruminococcaceae > Angelakisella. The sequence goes on along the minus strand of JAEYXR010000050.1, from coordinate 21,947 downwards.
GAACGGGCTGACTTCCCGCAGAGCAAACTCGCCTGCATGCCCAAAGGGAGTATGCCCCAAATCGTGCCCCATGGCAATGGCTTCGCACAAATCCTCGTTGAGCATTAGTGCCCGGGCAATGGTGCGGGCAATTTGGCTTACCTCCAGAGTATGGGTCAGGCGGGTGCGGTAATGGTCTCCCTGAGGAAACAAAAATACCTGGGTTTTGTGCATGAGTCTGCGGTATGAATTGCAATGAATGATACGGTCACGATCCCGCTGAAAAGGCGTTCGCAAGGGACACTCCTCCAGAGGGAACTCACGACCTGTTGAGTTTTGAGATAAAAATGCGTGAGAAGAAAGCTCTCTTTCCTCCTGCTGCTGCATTCGCTGACGAATGGTGAGGTTTTCCATAGCATATCCCCCCCGCTAAATCAAATATGTTCACTGCCCACTTATAATATACGACAAAAGTAGAAAATCTCCTGCTCTGGGTACGTTTTTTTCTTGTATTTCTTAATTTTTCTGCGAATTTGATGGTTTTCGCCCCCAAAAGCCAAAAAGAAAAGGTAAAATGCCCATACCATTGCTTGTTTTGCAAAGCAGTGCCATGGGCATTCCGTTGACCTTGCCCCCTGTGGAGGCAACAGTACTAATCTACACATCCATCATTGTTTTATTATCAAAAAAGACGCTTTAGCCGTATAGTTTTTCCCAAATTTCCGGCATAACGGCATTGGGGTTTTTGGTAACGGTAAGATGAGCAAACTGTTCTTTCGATTCATCCTCACGGAGCTTTCTGGCCACCACCACAATGCGCTCACCCTCAAAGTCGTAGCCGCAGGTAGAAAGGGTGATAAACTCATCTCGGGCAGTAAAGTCTACATCGGTAAGCACCAAAGACCGCTTCATAATCTCCTCAATATAAGCTTCCTTATCCTCGAAGGTTTGAAACTGCGTGCCCTTTAGATGATAGTCAAAGGTTTCGCCGTTTTGAGGCTCAACATTGGCAATAAACACAGAAGCTATTACATATTGACCGGTACCCTCCAACGTATCAAAATCAATAACAGGGTACTGGGCACAAAACTCCGGCGTCTGGTATTTGGCCACAACATTGAACATGCTGCTGCGCATATTATGACCATAGAGTATCAGGCTGTCATCATTTGGGTCAATACCGTTGCGTTCGTCCAAAAAAACAGCACCATGGTCGTCACTCTTGCCGTAAAAATCGTGCTTGAGGTAGTAGTTATTGTCCCGCTGCACCACCGGGGTGGTCAGTGCTCCGTCGGCAATATTCAGCCAACCCACTACATCAGGATTGATTTCATACAGTTCATGAAAGCGCTCATTGGCAAAATTAGGACCGTCCCGCCACTCCTCTGTGGAGTCTTCCGAAGAAGAGCTGCTGTTATAAATGCCAGCCAGCTCCTGCTGTTGCTTAATGGTGCGATATTCCCCCGCCAAAGCATTGATGGCTGTAAAGAGACTGACAACCCCCACCAAACAAAGAGCACAAATAGTATGTTTTTTATATTTGGGCCATATGGCGTTATATTTTTTCATTCACACCATCCTTTATGTCAAAAGTGCTTGTCCATAAAAATAACACAGGTAAGCTCCTTTATAAACCACCTTGCAGCCTTTGGATACAGATACAAAAATTGCGTTCCGTATGGTGCGCAGTATTACAATACACCGCTAAAGTCGGCATACAGTTCTCCTTCTGCAAACGGAGCCACAACCCCTGCCGAAAGTTCCTCTAGGTCACAGGTAAATGCTGCAAGCTTTTCTTCCAGAAGCAATAGCCGTACCGTTACGCCCTCGCCAAACTGTGTGTCTTTGACTATAACATGGTACTTGGGCAAAAGATAGGTAAGCTTACCGTAAAAATCATAAGCAACCTCCAGCCGCAGACACAGGGCAGGACACATCATCATGGGTTTTGCGGCATCCACCGCACATTTGGCACCCTGTGTGTAGGCACGTACCAAGCCCCCTGCGCCCAGCAAGACCCCGCCAAAGTAGCGTGTTACCACCACCGCCACATCGGTAAGTCCTTCTTTCTGCACAACCTCCAAAATAGGGCGGCCAGCTGTGCCGGAAGGCTCTCCGTCATCAGAAAAACGGCTTTTTTGCCCTTCTCTCAGCACATAGGCATAGCAGTTGTGGGTGGCCTCCCGGTGCCGCTGACGGATAGACTCCACAAACGCCACCGCTTCCTCCTCGGTTGTTACAGGAGCTATATAGCCGATAAACCGAGACTTCCGCTCAATAAATTCATCTTCGGCAGGGGCTGCTATTGTTTTGTATCCGCTCATCCCTGCTTCCTCCCAGTTTATTGTATGTAAAGTTGATGCCCCGCCCGCAAAGCATGGCAGGTAGCTTGCAGTTCATTCTTCTGGTAATCACATACTACGCATCCGCCTTTTGCGGGAACAACTTAAGCCAAATACAGATGTTCTGCGCACAGCTTTGTACAATGGCTGTCATGCAAGTTATTTTACCATAAAATCACTTGCAATGTGTGAATGACAACTGAACAAATGAACAAAAAAATCAGATGGCAAAAAGCGGCGTAGCCTTAGACCACGCCGCCTGCTTGAGACATAAATTGTTATTTACCCATGTTGAAACGCTTGTTAAATCTGTCAACACGGCCACCGGTATCAACCAGCTTCTGCTTGCCGGTAAAGAAAGGATGGCATTTGGAACAAATTTCCACGCGGATCTCGGGCTTAGTGGAACGGGTCTCGATAACCTCGCCGCAGGCGCAGCGGATTACGCTGGGACCGTACTTAGGATGGATTCCGTCTTTCATTATTTTTCACCTCTTTCGATTCACAGCGCCGATGTTATTGGGCATCGGCTAAAACCGTAACAGTGGTATTATAGCACTGCTTGTAGCCAATTGCAAGTAGTTTATGTGGTTTTTTCTATGGTTTTGTTTGGTACTTTAAGCATCAATTGTTTTGCAAATAGTATACCCTCTAAGGTGTTTAAAATACTTTTTGAAGGGTTAATTTAAACACCCAAAAGCTTTTCTACCTCAGTTTTAATCTCTGCCAGTAAAGCTTCCGCCTCTGCCAGGTCGGCACCTTTTAAAGAATAGTAAATTTTCAGCTTGGGCTCGGTGCCGGAGGGGCGGACAATGACGCTGCCCACAGCGCCCAGGCCATATTCCAGCACATTGGCAGGAGGAAGCTCCACACCGCCCACTTCAATTTTTGCAGTTTTATAGTCCAAAGCGCTGACGACACTGTGTCCGCCAAAAGCTTTAGGGGCATTTTCCCGCAGGCTTTCCATAATATTCTGCATTTTGGTCATGCCGTCTGCGCCCTCAAAGGTATAGCTGTCCACCTTATTCAGGTATCGGCCAAATTTTGTATACAGATCGTCCATGGCCTCGCCCAAGGTCTTACCTTGCTTTTTATACCATGCTGCCATTTCACAAATAAGCAGTGAGCCCACCACAGCATCCTTATCGCGGACATATCCGCTGGAAAGGTACCCGTAGCTTTCCTCAAAGCCCAGGAGGAAGCGATGAGCTTCACCGGCCTTTTCCAACTGGGCAATCTGCTCGCCAATAAATTTAAAGCCGGTAAGAACATTGCGAATTTCTATGCCATACTGCTCTGCCACAGCATCTGCCATGGTGGTGGAAACCAGGCTCTTTACCACCACGGGGTGTTGGGGCATGGTGCCGTTTGCAATTTTAGAGCGGGCAATGTAGTCGATGAGCAATACACCCATCTCGTTGCCGGAGATAAGGCGTGGCTTGCCGTTTTGCAGCACGGCGGTGCCTACACGGTCGCAGTCGGGGTCGGTAGCTAGCAGCAGGTCGGCACCCAGCTTTTCGGTCAGCGCCAGGCCAAGCTCCAATGCCTCATGAATCTCGGGGTTTGGGTAGGGGCAGGTGGGGAAGTTGCCGTCAGGCAGCTCCTGCTGGGGCACCACGGTAACATCGGTAATGCCAATGCGGTCCAGCACGGTTAACACACAACGGCGTCCCGCGCCGTTAAGAGGAGTGTACACCAGCTTCAGCCCTGCTTCCTTGCAAAGACCGGGGTTTACCTGTTCCTCCAAAACACGGTTTAAAAACTTTTGCACCAGCTCTTCACTGATAATTTCAATCAGCCCGCACTTGAGCCCCTCTTCAAAGGAAATACGCTTCACTCCGGTAAAAATATCTGCTTTTTTAATGTTTTCCATTACGGCATCCGCCATATCCGGCCCAAGCTGGCAGCCTGTGTCATCATATGCCTTATAGCCGTTGTATTTGGCAGGATTGTGGCTGGCGGTAATATTAACACCCGCCGAGCAGCCCAGCTCACGCACCGCAAAGGACAAAGCAGGTGTGGGCATCAGTTCACCGTAGAGATAGGTCTTCACACCGTTGGCAGCCAATACCGCCGCTGTTTCTTTGGCAAACAGCTCGGAGTTGATGCGGCTGTCGTAGGCCACTGCCGCAGAAGGTGCTTCATAATTCTTTTTTAAGGTATCTGCAAGACCCTGGGTGGCGCGCCCTACGGTGTAGATGTTCATGCGGTTGGTACCTGCACCAAGTACACCCCGCAGGCCTGCCGTCCCAAAATCCAAATCGGTATAAAAACGCTCGAAGATCTCTTTTTCATCTCCGGCGATGCTCTCCAGTTCTGTTTTCAAGCTCTGATCCGCCAAAGGTGTGGATAGCCATCTTTCATATTGTGCCTTTACGTCCATCGTTCTCTCTCCTTTTTCGGGGTTCATTTGCCTTGCTCTTTTCTTTATGATATCCAACTTCACAACCCTTGTCAATCAGCAGGCTCCCCTCTTCTGTTATTCTGCTTTCTTCTACCCCATTCGTTGCACATTTATTTCAAAATAGTTATAATTATGACATATTAGTTCATCAGGCATAGAATACCCAAAAACTCTTTGCAGGGGTAGGGACATTCTTTTGTTAAGTTCTTTCTTTACTCCTGCAAGGTACACCTGCCAAAGGTAGCTGTGTAATAACTAATTCCGGGCAGAGCTATAAGGGTATCAAGAGAAAAAATCACCCACCTTAGGTGAGTGCGCAGCAACAAGTATACTGTGAGATACAAACTGACAAGCTTACTTCACAATAACGGAGGATGAATATGTATTGTTCTGTTGCTTCACTGGGCCTTTCGGGAATTGACAGCTTCCCTGTTACCGTGGAGGTAAGTTTTCGCCGGGGAATGCCGCGAATAGACATCGTCGGCTTGCCCGATGCCGCAGTGAGAGAGTCTCGTGAGCGGGTAAAGGCAGCCCTTGGCAACCTGGGATATTCTCTGCCCGAGGGGCAGATTTTGGTGAACCTGGCACCTGCCGACACCCCCAAATACGGCTCACTTTATGATTTACCCATATTACTGGGGATGCTGTGCGCCTCCGGCATTATGACATTGCCTTTGGAAAATTGCGCCTTTGTTGGTGAGCTGGCACTTAACGGTGAGGTACGGGGTGTTCGGGGTGTGCTCTCCATGGTGCTTGCAGCCCGGGAGCTGGGGCTAAAAGCAGTATATGTTCCCGCTGCCAACGCCGCAGAGGGCGCAGCCGTAGAGGGCATTGACGTATACCCCTTGAATACCGTAGAGGAAGCCATACAGGCACTGCAGGGCCAAAAGCAGCTTACACCCGCCTCTGGGCTGCCCCAGCCAACAGTGCCGCTGCCTCCTCAGGCAGATTTTTCTGAGGTACGAGGGCAGGAAAATGCCAAAAGAGCCTTGGAAATTGCTGCCGCAGGGGGGCATAATCTGCTGCTCATCGGCCCGCCGGGCACAGGCAAAAGTATGCTGGCAAAGCGGCTGCCCTCCATTTTGCCCCCTATGAGCTTTGAGGAAGCCATGGAAACCACACGGGTGCATTCTGTGGCAGGGCTGCTGTCACCGGGTCAGTCACTGGTAAACCACAGGCCATTTCGTGCACCGCATCATACTGCCTCACCGGCAGGGCTTAGCGGCGGTGGCTCCACCCCCCGCCCCGGTGAAATTTCTCTGGCACACAACGGGGTTTTGTTTTTGGATGAACTGCCCGAGTTTCCCAAAACGGCCATGGAGGTGCTGCGCCAGCCTCTGGAGGATGGTAAAGTCACCATTTCCCGGGCTGGGGCAAGGCTTAGCTATCCCAGTGCATTTATGCTGGTGGCGGCCATGAACCCCTGTCCCTGTGGTTACTTTGGGCATCCTACTCACCACTGTCGCTGCTCCAACACCAAGGTATCTCTGTATTTAAATAAAATAAGCGGCCCCATGCTGGACAGGCTGGATTTACACGTTGAAGTACCACCTGTTGAGTACGGTGAACTGGCGGCATGCACCCCTGCCGAATCCTCAGCGGACATCCGCAAACGTGTGGTGGCGGCACGCACCCTGCAAACGGCGCGTTACGCCGGTACAGGTGTATCCTGCAATGCTCGGCTTACCCCTGCCCTGCTGCGGCAGTTTTGCACCCTTACCCCCGCTGCCGAAGCGCTGCTCCATGCCGCCTACGACAAGCTGGGTCTTTCGGGACGCTCCTACGACAGACTATTAAAGGTCTCCCGTACCATTGCAGACTTAGAGGGCAGCACCGACATAGGCCCCGACCACATTGCCGAGGCCATTCAGTTCCGGGATTTAGACCGCAAATATTGGCAGACAGACATCAAGGAGCTATAGGGGAGGGTATTATGGAATTCTTAAAAAACAACATCATAGATCATGCACGAACATGGGTCAGCGGTCTTTTGGTGGCAGGCATTTTGCTGCACAGCACCCTGCTGTGTACTCTGTCCATGCTCTTGTGGCTGGTGCTGCTGATCCGCCTGATACGACAAAACAACGGAATCAGCCGTACCATGCAGATTATCTACGGCATTTTGGCGGTGCTTCCTGCGGGGTATATCGCTGTATCTCTTTGGAGTATTTTGTTTTAATAACAGAAAGGGAGCAATTGCGGTAAGATACCGCAATTGCTCCCTTTTTCATAACTTATCTTAGGTTTTGTTTCAAAGCATCACTTATGATACTTTCCTCCATGGCTAATGGAAAAACCGCGGTAAAGCTGTTCCGCCAGCATCACCCGTGCCAGCTGGTGGGGGAAGGTCATTTTGCTCATGGAAAGCCGTGTAAAGGCAGCCTGCTTTACTTCTTCACTGAGGCCAAAGCTGCCCCCAATGACAAAGCACAGACTGCTGTCCTGCTGCTGGCGTTCCTCCAACAGCTGCGCAAAGTCCTCTGAGCTTAACTGACCACCCTCAATGCACAAAGCCGCTATGGGAGTCTTTCCTGCCTTTCTCAAAATCTCTTTGCCCTCAGTCTCCAGCCCTTTTTGAATTTGCGCCAAAGATGGTTGTTCCGGCAGTCGGCACTCCTCTATTTCCATCACCGAAAATTTGCAAAATGCCCCAAGCCGCTTTGCATATTCGCCCACGGCGTCCCGCATCCATTTTTCTTTTAGCTTGCCCACAGCCAGGACGGTGACAGTCAGCATTAAAATCCCTCTTTTCGGTGTTTTTTGCATGCAAAATGGCTAAGTCTGTGTAACAAAAGTATTTTTCGTTCTAAGAATAAGATTTCCTGGGAAAAACCTCGGATTTTTTCCTAACTTCTTTGCCTTTGCCGTCGAAATAAAAACCATGTCGACAGGTGCCCAAGGGCTGCTTCACATCATTTAAAGATGAAGCGTTTCTCAAGGCAGGTGCAAAGCACAGCCCCAAACGGTTGGCGTTGATTTAAAATAAAACAGCTTGGGTGGGTTCGCTGCGTCTTGCAACGGTCAGGGTATAATCCACACCCTCCACCAGGCTCTGGCTGTCCAGCTGACTACGCACCGCCTGGGCCGCAATGGCAGGCATATTGTTTTCCTTGCTTAAATGCCCAATGACAAACCGCGCGGTACCCCGCAGGGCCAGGTCTGTAATGCATCTGGCGCTATCGGCATTGGAAAGATGCCCGTGGTCGGAGCGTATACGCTGTTTTAAAAAATACGGATAGGAGGAAACCGCCAATAGGCTGTCGTCATAGTTTGCCTCCAGCATGACCAAATCACAGCCAAGCAAGCCTTGCCAGATGGCATCTGTTATCTGACCCAGGTCGGTGGCATAGCCAATGGTTCGTTCCCCCGTATCAATACGAAAACCAATGGAGTGTGCCACATCATGGGGAGTATCAAAGGGGGTAATTTCCATACCGCCAATTTCGGCTGTACCATCCAGCACACAAAGCTTCGCCGCGGCCTCTATATTGCCGGAGACCGTTATTGCCTGCAGGGTTTCTTTTGAACCATACACAGGTACACCCAGTCGCTTTTGCAGCACCCGCAGCCCCTTGATATGGTCGCTGTGGTCGTGGGTCAGCAAAATTGCCGCTATTTTTTCCTGAGGCGCTCCAATGCTGCTCAGTGCATTCAAAATACTTCTTGCCGAACAGCCTGCATCAATGAGTATGGCACCGCTTGGGGTGCTTATGTATGCGGCATTGCCGCTGCTGCCGCTAAAAAGCGGACAAAACTGAACCAATGTTGCTTCCTCCTTGGAAAAAGATAAAAGAACGGGCCGTCCGGAGACAGCCCGAAATATCTCTGTTATTTACAATGCCTTGGGTAACTCTTCATCCGGTACCGTTACCCTGCGGATATCTGCACCAAGACCCACAAATTTATCCACAACGTGTTCATAGCCGCGTTCAATATGAAAAATATCCTCAATCTCTACCGTACCATGCGCCATCAAACCAGCAATAATCATGGCAGCTCCGCCACGCAAGTCTGTGGCCTTTACAGGTGCTCCGGTTAGCATCTCTACCCCTGTTACCACGGCCACCTTGCCATCTACGGTAATGTTGGCACCCAAACGATTCAACTCGTTGACATATTTAAAGCGGTTGTCCCATACACCCTCGGTGATGATGCTGGAACCTTCGGCCATGGTAAGCATTGCTGCCATCTGAGGCTGCATATCGGTGGGGAATCCGGGATGAGGCATGGTTTTAATGTTAATTTTTTGCAAGGGTCCCATCCGGGTAACCCTCAGCCAGTCATCCCCTTCTTCAATTTCCACACCTGCCATCCGCAGCTTGGCGGTAATGGGCTCCAGATGCTTGGGAATGACATTTTTAACCATGATGGTACCACCAGCAGCAGCTGCTGCTGCCATATAGGTCCCGGCCTCAATCTGGTCGGGAATAATGGTGTAGCTGGCTCCGTGCATGACGTCCACACCGTGAATTTTGATGACATCGGTACCGGCACCCCGCACGTCAGCTCCCATGGAGTTGAGGAAGTTGGCAAGGTCAACAATATGAGGCTCTTTTGCCACATTTTCCAGCACGGTAAGGCCCTTGGCTCTAACCGCCGCCAGCATAACATTCATTGTGGCTCCCACAGACACAACATCGAAAAAGATATGAGCGCCGCGCAACACATCCACTTTGGTATTGATCATACCCTTTTCGATTTCGGCAGTAGCACCCATGGCTTCAAAGCCCTTGATGTGCTGGTCAATAGGCCGTACACCAAAGTTACAGCCGCCGGGCATAGAAACACTGGCCTCGTGGCAGCGTCCCAAAAGCGCGCCGATGAAATAATAGCTGGCACGCATATTTTTAGCAAGATCATAGGGCACCACCGGGTCACTGATGTTGGTGGTATCAATCTCTACTGTTTTTTTCGAAAGCATGGTAACCTTGGCGCCCATTTCGGTGAGCATTTTAAGAAGCAGGGTTACATCGTTGACATTGGGAACATTATCCAATACGCATTTTCCCCGGGCTAAAATGGTAGCGGGGATAATGGCAACCGCGGCATTTTTTGCGCCGCCGATGCAGACAGAACCACTGAGGGGTTTTCCCCCGGTGACAAGTAGTTTATTCAAAGCAGTACGCTCCTTTTTACATCCGTATTGGGAAGCAGATTTCTATTACTTCCTCTAAGCGCGCAAGGCACCTGGCCGCAGTCAACTGCTTTGCAAAGCTGCAGCCAAAACAAATATGAACCACTAAATTATACAGCGGCAAATCTTCAAAAGCGACACAAGGCCGCACTTATTTATTCTACCTTGGTATTATACCACTATACAATCAAATTGCAAAGATATTCTTCTTTTTTCATCCTCATATTTACTATAATCACCTTGATTCACTGATTTTCTTCCAGATAATGCCTTTTTCACCTTTTTCACAAACTTTTTTCCCGTCATTGATAGTATTCACTAAGCAAACGTTGGTTAATCACGGCAAAGTATGAAAGGTTCTTTAACAAAAATCCGCTGAAAAATTTGAAAAAAATACTGCTTTTCAAAATAAATGCTTGCCTGTATTGTGTTTTGACCGGGCAACTTTAAAATTCAAAAATAACGGACATTTGGCTAAAGGAAGTGGTTGATATTTAATTATAAGTAGTTTATGATTCTTTTCAGATGTATAACTATGATTAATGTAATATCAGTATGGGTTGAGCAAAGTTAATGAGTAGGCACAAAACATCATGACTCATCCCTAAAACGGCATAAAGGAATGAGTATAATCAACACACTTAGCATAATCAGATAACTATTTGCTTATGTTCAGGAGAAATGTTATGAATCAAATTAGCTTTAAATCACGAGTAAAGGTAATGGCTTTATTGTCTTTCATAGGAAGTATATCTTTAATTGGAATAATAATAGGTATTGCAACCAAACATTCAGATATGTTCATCGTTTGCTGTATTGCATATATAGGAGTTAAAATTTTAGGAAACCTTATTTGGAGATGCCCTAAATGTAAAGCAAAATTACCAAAAGGAAAGTATACCGACACTATAAAAAACTGCTCATATTGTAATTACCAATTAATCTAATGTTTATTAATTAAAAAAAATAGTATAAATCTTTGTTTAAAACAAAGTCAAATAATAAAATCCCCGGTTTCAGTTGATGAAACCGGGGATTTTATCTGGTATCATGCAACATTTTTTTGCTGCATTACCCATATTTTATCAGGCGGCCATATTAAAGGCCGTACACACACATACTCAAAGTGTCACGTTTAAAGGGGTTAAAAACAGTTTCTCTTATACCTGGGGACGCATGGTGGGGAACAGCAGCACGTCGCGGATAGAGGCACTGTTGGTCAACAGCATTACCAAACGGTCTATGCCAATACCCATGCCACCTGTGGGAGGCATACCGTATTCCATAGCGGTAAGGAAGTCCTCATCCACGTCGCAGGCCTCATCGTCACCGGCGGCCTTAGCAGCAGCCTGTGCCTCAAAGCGTTCTCTTTGGTCGATGGGGTCATTCAGCTCTGAGTAAGCGTTGGCGTGCTCTCTGCCTACAATAAACAGCTCAAAGCGCTCAACAAACTCGGGGTTGCCGGGCTGCTTTTTGGTAAGGGGAGAAATATCGGTGGGATGCCCCATAAGGAAAGTAGGCTGAATGAGGTGCTTTTCACAATATTCCTCAAAGAACAGGTTGATAATGTCACCCTTTTTGTGGCGCTCCTCAAAGTCAATGTGGTGCTCTTTGGCAAGGGCACGGGCTTCTTCCAAAGTCTTGACCTGGTTAAAGTCCACATTGGCGTACTGCTTAATGGCATCCACCATATTCAGGCGGACAAAAGGCTTGGAAAGGTCAATTTCTATATCACCGTAGGTAATTTGGGTGGTACCCAGAACATTTTGAGCAACGGTTCGAATCATGTTCTCGGTAAGGTCCATAATACCGTCCAGGTTGGTGTATGCCTGATACAATTCCATCATGGTAAACTCGGGGTTATGGCGGGTGCTCATACCCTCGTTGCGGAAGTTGCGTCCAATCTCATACACACGGTCAAAGCCGCCTACAATCAGGCGCTTCAGGTGCAGTTCCAGCGCAATACGCAGATACATATCCATATCCAAAGTATTGTGGTGGGTAATAAAGGGGCGGGCAGTGGCACCGCCTGCAATGCTGTGCAGCACAGGAGTCTCTACCTCCAGATAACCGAGGCTATCCAGGAAGGAGCGAATTTCACGAATGATTTTGGAGCGCTTCACAAAAACATCCTTTACCTCAGGGTTCATAATGAGGTCAACATAACGCTGGCGATAGCGCATTTCCTGATCCTTCAGACCATGGAACTTTTCGGGCAGGGGCAGCAGAGATTTGGTAAGCAGCACAACCTCGGTGACATGGATGGAAACCTCACCCATACGGGTGCGGAACACAAATCCCTTAATGCCTACAATATCGCCAATGTCGTATTTTTTAAAGTCGTTGTAAGATTCTTCACCCACATCGTCTTTGCGCACATACAGCTGGATTCGGCCGGTGCTATCCTGCAAATCAGCAAAGGAAGCCTTGCCCATTCCCCGTTTGCTCATGAGGCGTCCTGCCATGCATACAAGCTCACCGGAATGCTCCTGGCCCTCGGGCGGGTCTACAAAGTTTTCCTTGGTGGGCGCTGCAAGGTGGGTTACATCATAGCGGGTAATGGCAAAGGGGTCTTTGCCTGCCTCCTGCAAAGCCTTCAGCTTGTCACGGCGTACCTGCAATATCTCTGAAAGTTCCTGCTGGGTCATTTCCTGGCCCTGCTCCATCTGGTCTTCTGCCATTTTTTAGTCCTCCTGTGTTTTTAACACCCTGGGTTTTTAAACGGAAAAGGGCGGGCTTTGTCTCCAAGGCCCGCACCAAATCATCTTCTGATAGACAATACCTTGATATCATAGCTGCCGTTTGGTGCAGCAATTGCCACCACGTCTCCCACCCGGCTTCCCACAAGGGCCTTACCCACAGGGGAGGTGTCGGTGATGGTGTCCGGCTGATTGCTGGACTCCAGACTGGTGACGATGCGATACTCCATTTGATCGCCATAGGCCAAATCTTCAAAGGTAACATAAGAGCCGATAGAGACTACGTCCTTGGGGACGCTGTTCTCATCCATAATTTTAACATGCTTCAGCTGCTCTTCAATGACAAGAATTCTAGCTTCAATCATAGCCTGCTCATTTTTAGCTTCATCATATTCGCTGTTTTCAGAAAGATCGCCAAAGCCTCTTGCTACCTTTATTTTTTCCGCAATCTCCTGACGTTTTACGGTTTTCAGTTCCTGAAGTTCCTTTTTGAGCTCCTCATAGCCCTCCTGGGTCATTACGATATCCTGTGCCATGCATTATGCTCCTTTACGTTATAGTCTTGGGACCGCCGAAAGAAATGAGCCCCCGGTGGGCAAAAGCCCTGTCCAGAGCTCAGATATGACATTAGAGCAGGTAGCCAAAAGCCACCTGCCAAGAATTCTGCAATTTTTTTACTGTAACGCTCTCTATTATATCCACTCAAAATTCCCCTGTCAATACTTATTTATCGGCTTATATTTTTCCACATTTCACTATTTTATGAAAAGTGTTGCAGATATATTTTTTATTTGCTTATTTACCTTCATCAGCTTTCTTAGAATATGTTGATGTGGGTATCAATTTTTTAAAGCATCCTAAAAAAGCCTGCAAACTTGAAAGAAACCCATTTGTTGTACTTGGTTTATGTCTTTTCATTTGCGTTTCCTTAGACCACGGTACTTTTTGGGTGGTGCTTTTGATTTTGGCTGCTGAAAGCACAAACAGCAAAAAGCTTTTTGCATAGGGCAGCTTGTGCCAAGCATTTAAGGCACCCATACGCAAAAAACTTTCTGTACCAAGCAAGGTTTGCTCATGGCTGTGGGTCGGTTATATTATCTGCAGTGGTCCGACAAAATGTCAAAACTGCTACTTTGTCCATCGATATAGCAGTTTTGCATCAGCAATGCGGCCCGCTCCATGCGGGAACCAGCAGTGAGTTCTTCCGCCGCTGCCAACAAAAGATTGGGGTCTACATCATAGGGCAGATCATCTCCCGGACCCCACCAGGGCGCTATGGTCAAATTGCTGACTGTTGGGTTGCCGCAAACAGGGTTCTCTCCGTAGGCCAGTACAGGTACCGGCAGGGTCATTCCATCTCCGCCGTCCAGTACAATACAAAACTCACAACCGCCAAGCGCCGCCCATTCCTCTGTCAGCAGCACTTGGGCACCCATTTCAGCCATCATGCGGTCTGCCTCTTCTTCATAAAGCCTGGGGCGCCTGGTAAACACACGCAATGCCACGCAGTAGGGCAGCATTCTTCGACAGCACCAGACATGGGTGCCGCTTTCATCAATAACCCCAACCAGCCACCGTTTTTCTTTGGGCAGCCTATCTAGTAATTCTATGGCCGCTGTTACCGTTACACGGGCATTCCATACCAATGGCTTCCACAAAGTAAATTCCAAAGGCAATACAATGGTGCTTCCTGCCACTACCCTTGCGGCTTCCCATCCCGCCAGCTTTTGCAGTCGGCGCTTTGGCAGATGTCTGGGGTCCGCCACAGACAGTAACAGGTAATCGCTGCCGCGCAGCCGCTTTCTTTTGGCCCAAACCCGCCACCGTAGTAAAAAGCGCACCATAGCTGCCCAAAGACCTTTGCCCTGTAGCTGTTCCCGGGCTGCAATTACGACAAACAAGTTGCACCTCCTTTGTTGTTATGCCTTAAATCTGACAGTGACAATGCTATCCAGATTTTTTGTGCCCCTTTGCAATGTTCTGGGGAAAAGGGTTGGCAGGCAGGTTCACCTCCGGTGTTATGTAAAAGCCCGTCTTAATTATGTGGTGTATCTTCCCTGCCATTTGGTTAAAACAAATTCTCATCATCAGATTATCACTGGGTTTGGTAAAGAATATGCCCGTCCCCGGGACAAAATGTCTGTTACCCCATAAAACCCATAGAAATTATTGTGGGTTACAAAACTACAAAAGCTGCTTTAATTTAAAACCCCAACCAAGTGCGGCAAAAGCCGTGCCTGATTGGGGCCTTTTATCTTTTAATTTACTTTGCTGCCACGTCGGAGGAAGAGGAGGAGGAGCCGGAGGACTCTCCGGTTGCCGCTTCACTCTTTTGGGCGGTGCTGAGGTATTCGATGGCCTTTTTCAGAGCCGAATCCAGCTCCGGATTGCCCATGGCAAGGGCTCTTTCTTCTGCATTAGCTCCCCAGCGCACTTCAAAGTCTGGCGCCACACCGGATAAATCGTAGGTATTGCCGGAGGGGCCGGAGTAACGAGCTACCGTAAACAGCACGGCGGAGCCATCGCTGAGCTTTTTGTCCTGCTGCAGCGTACCCTTGCCGGCTGTGGTAAGTCCCACAGTCTTGGCCTTGCCGCTGTCCCGCAGCGCCTGGGCAAAGAGCTCAGGGGTGCCCTTGGTGGTATCATCAATGAGCACAGCCATTGGCACAGCCACTTCTTTTTCATCCGATTCCGCCAACACTTCCTTGGTGCCGTCGCGGTATTCGGCATATAAAATGGGACCCTTGGGCAACAGAATATCCAGCATATCGGTAATATACTTGGCATTGTCGCTTTTCAACCCGCGAATATCAAAAATCAAAGACAAGGCACCGTCGTTCAGCAGCTTGTCCAGCTGTTTGTCAAACTGGGCCGCAGTGGTTGAGGTTAAGCTGGTAATGCGGATATATCCCTTACTGCCATCCATCAAGGTAGCCTTAACAGTAGGTATGTCAATGGCTCGGCGGGTAATTTCTATCTGGCTGTCCTCATTGCCCTGACGCTTTATCAGTGCAATTTTTGTGCCGGCTTCACCCTTAAAAGCAGAAACCAGCGTCTCATAATTTTCGGCTGTTGCGGTTTCTCCGTCCACACTGACAATGAGGTCTCCGGCTTTGAGCCCTGCAACCTCGGCAGGCGACTCCGGATACACTTCCTTCAGCTTAATATAGCCGTCGTTGTCCAGCTCGGTCACAACGCCAATACCCACATATTTTCCCTCGCCCTTATTGTAGGTTTCGTATTCCTTGGCGGTAAGATATTTGGCATAGGGGTCGCCCAGTCCGGAAAGATAGCCCTGTGCGCTGGCTTCCCTTAGGGCGTCCTCATCCAAAACACCAAAGTAGCCATCACGCACAAGGCGGTCAATCTCGGCTATTTTGCTGTACATGGTTTCACGCTCGCCAATATTATTTACACGGTCGTTAAAGGCGTTCATAGACCAGATGATGGTAAGAGAAACTGCAACGGCAGCCACAATGGCCATATAGGCAATGGCCGCGCCTAGTGAAATCTTTTTATTCATCTGCTTACTCCTATCCTGGTTCTGTCAAGGGTCTGTCTGTTTAAACAGCTCTGCCTGTTGTCGGTGTTACATGCTTCTTAAATTTGATTATGGCTGATTTTCTCCTTGATTAAACCTATTTTAGATAGTTTAATGGATTTTGGGCAGTACCGTTTTTCCGAACTTCAAAGTGAAGGTGCGGTCCGGTAGACCATCCGGTAGAACCCACGTTGGCAATGTTGCTGCCCTTGGAAACATACTGTCCCACACTCTTGTTAATGCTGCTGAGGTGAGCATACAGCGTGGAAAAGCCGCCGCCGTGGTCCAAAATCATATATTTGCCGTAGCCGCGTCCGGCGGTATAACTGGTTTTAACAAAGCTGACAGTACCGGAGTTGGATGCCACCACGCTCTTTTTATTGACATTGGCACCGGTAAAGTCTACACCGGTGTGGTAGTCGGTACCGCCAAAACGCCAGCCAAAATACGAGCTTATGTATTTATAGCCGGGTACGGGATACATAAAGCCGCCACCCACAAAGTCTCCTGAATTATCCATTGCTGCATAAATGGCATCAATCTCAGCCTGAACTTCCTTCATCTCTTTTTGCAGAGCGGCCTTGTTTGCAAGGAACTCCTTTTCCATCTGCGAGATGTTCTGAATTTCGGCAACGGTTGCTGCCTGCTTTTTATCCAGCTCGGCCTTTTTTACCTCAACGTCCGCCTTGGCAGCGTCCAGGTCGGCCTGGTCTTTTTCCAGCTGCTGCTTTGCCTCCTCCAGGGTCTGCTTGTCCAGGTTAAGGCCGTCAATCAACTCCTGATCATGCTCCGCCACTCTTTTCAGGTACTCGCTGCGCACCAAAAAGTCGCTGAAGCTGTCTGCCCCAAGCACAAGACCCAGGGTAGAGGTGTTGTCGGACATATACATGGCGCGAATGCGCTTTTTAAACAGCTCATAATTTTCGTCAATTGCCTTGCTCAGGTCATAAATCTCCTGCTCTTTGGTTAATATTTCTTCCTCCAAAAAGCTGATTTTTTCCATCAGCACGTTTATTTGGCTTTTCAGCAGGCTGATTTCCTTTGCCTGCTTGTTTTTAATGGCCTCTTGCTTTGCTTTTTCGGTTTTTGCACTGTCAATTTTGTTTTGCAGCTCTTTTTGCTGCCGCTCCAGCTCATCATATTTGCCGTTAAGATCACCCAGGGTAGAATCTGCCCGGGCCTCTATTCCCGCAAGGGGTATCATGGAAAACAAAATGGCAAAACAACACAGCAGCGCTGCTGCTTTTTTAAAAAAAGACTTTTTCATGACTCGGTAACATTTCCTTTCCGGCGGCTACCAACACACCAGGCTCATGAATAAGCAAACAATCTTTTGCCTGACTGTCCGGTAGCTGCTCCACAGGGGTTAACGCCGCATAAAACGGCGCGCTGTCACTTTATTAGAGCTTTTGGAGAATAAGCCCCTTTTTGTGTCGGGTGAGGATGCCTCAGATTCTAAAAAAAGAGCATCCTGGGCCAAATCAAACCTTTAGATAGCGGCCCACAAAGAACATGCTGCCCAGCATGCCAAAGCCGATTCCCGCCGTGGCAAAACCACCCAGCATCACCGGAGCAATGTCTGTAAAGGTTACCAGGTTAACATAGGCAAGCTGCAGCCAGGAGGAGGAGGTTCCTCCAATCCACTCCATAATATACTCATAACCCACCCACAAAACGCCAAAGCTCAGCAGGGCGGAAATAAGCCCGATCATCATACCCTCTATCATAAAGGGCAGCCGGATAAAGGTATCGGTGGCGCCCACATACTTCATGATATTGATTTCTCTGCGGCGGTTAAAAATGGTTACCTTAATGGTGTTGGAAATAATAATGATGGAAACCATGCCCAGAATGGCAACAATAAAGGTGCCTGCCACACTGACACCCGTGCTGATATCGGTTAGGGTAGCAGCTACATCGGTGGGTGCGCTGATGCTTTGCACACCGGTCATGCCCTGTACTTCCTCTACGGTTTCCGCCAGCACAGAAAGGTCACTCAGCTTTACAACATAAGAGGCCGGCAGGGGGTTATCGTCCAGCAGGCCATCCAGCAGATACGAGGAGTCCGACATTTGACCCATCATGCTGTGCAGCCCTTCCTCCTGAGAAACAAAACGGCAGGAAATGATATTGGAGTTTTTTTTCAGTGCCTCGCCCAGCTGTTCTACCGTAGCAGGCCCGGCGTTGTCCTCAACAAATATCACCATTTCATTTTGACTTTCTATGTAGCCCATAACGGCATTGATATTTAAGGTAAACAGCACAGAGGCACCAATGAGGAGCATACACGCCACCAAAACACCAATTGACGCCAAAGACATCTGACGGTTTGCTTTGATGTTGTGAAATCCTTCTTTGATTAAATACTGTAATCCGCTGCCGGTCATAAACGAGCACCTCCCCGCTTGTCCGAGATGATGCGCCCGTCTTCCAGCTCCAGTACACGGCGGTCAAACTGGCTCACCAAGCCATGCTCATGGGTTACCATAAGAATTGTAGTGCCGCATTTATTAATTTCATTGAGCAAATCTACAATTTCATAGCTTAATTCCGGGTCAATGTTGCCGGTAGGCTCGTCCGCAATAATCATCGACGGGTTGTTTACCAGCGCACGTGCCAAAGCAACACGCTGCTGCTCACCGCCGGAAATTTCCTGCGGAAGGCACCGCGCCTTGCCTGCCAGCCCCAGTAAGTCCAGCACATAAGGCACGCGCCTGCGTATGTATTTACTGCTAACATTGGTTACCTGCAGCGCAAATGCTACATTGTCGTATACCGTCATGGTAGGAATCAGTCTAAAATCCTGAAACACCACGCCGATGGTGCGCCGAAACGCAGGAATATCACGTCTGCGCATGGCGCCCAAATCATACCCGTTGACCATTACCGTGCCCTGGGTGGGTGTCAGCTCACGCAGCAGCATTTTAATCAGGGTACTTTTACCTGCACCGGAATGCCCCACCACAAAGACAAACTCGCCTTTTTCAATGGTGAGGTTGATATTGCTTAGTGCATCCACACCGGTGCCGTAGGTTTTGGATACGTTGATAAATTCAATCAATGGGTTCACCGCCTCATAGGTTGGTAGCGTGCAAATTGGGCCAGCTATCCGCTTTTACTGTAGAGCAACAAATAAAAAGCCCGGTCATGACCGACAGTGCTTAACAGCACAATCGCCCCGCCGGGCAGCAAAAGTTTGCCTGGCAATCCTTTATCAGAAAGACCCAAGCCGTCATACACGCCCTGCCCGCGGCAAATAAGTTATGCCGCGGCGCAATCACTATGTCGTCGTTCACCAGGGCTTTTCACAAAGTCAAAACCGGTACACATTCCTCAAAATTCAGCTTGAGGGAGAAAACACAAAAGTGGTTTCCATTTCAAAGCTTTTGATACAACAAGCAGTCGTTTAAGAAGAAATATACTGAAGTTTGATACTGTTGCAAATACCCTAGGGTGTTTATACCGCCAACCGGCAGCCCCAAATCAATACTTGACGGGGTTTGCTGTCAGATATTTCTTTACCATCAGCGCAACCTTAAAGATAATGGCGTGGTCAAACTCACGCAAATCGAGCCCTGTAAGCTTCTTGATTTTTTCAAGGCGGTACACCAGTGTGTTGCGGTGCACAAACAGCTTACGGGATGTCTCGGAAACGTTAAGATTGTTCTCAAAGAATTTCTGAATGGTAAAGAGAGTCTCCTGATCCAGGCTTTCAATAGAGCCTTTCTTGAAGACCTCCCGCAGGAACATCTCACACAGTGTAGTAGGCAGCTGGTAGATGATACGGGCAATACCAAGGTTATCGTAGCTGACAATCAATTTTTCGGTGTCAAATACCTTGCCAACCTCCAGTGCGGCCTGAGCCTCACGGAAGGAGCGTGCCAGATCCTTGACGCCGGACACCACGGTACCAATACCCACTACTACCTTGGTGTAGAACTCGCTGCCCAGGGTATCGACAATAGAGCGAGCCAGCTTTTCCAAATCCTTGGTCTCAATTCCACTCTTAATTTCTTTTACCAGAACAATGTCACTTTCGCTGATATTAAAGACAAAGTCCTTCTGCTTATCGGGGAACAGGTTCTGAATCACATCAAAAGCAGAGATGTCGTTGGCAGACACGATGCGAATGAGGAGCACGACACGGCTGACCTCAGAGCTGAAGTGCAGCTCCCGGGCCTTAACAAAAATGTCTCCGGGCAGAATGTTGTCCAGAATCACATTTTTAATAAAGTTACTTCTGTCGTATTTTTCGTCGTAATACTGCTTAATGTTGCTTAGGGATACAGTCAACACACTGCACAGCTTGGCAGCCAAATCGTCGGTACCGGAGACAAATACGGCATACTCCGCCTTCATCTTGGAACCAAAGGGTTTGTAGGTGACACCGTCACGAACAAACAGGTCGCTGTTCTCTCCCAAATCAATAGCCAAAAAGTCATTGGGCTCGCCTATTTTGGTCAAATCACTGCAGGCGATAATCGTGGCATTTTCGTCCACGACCCCGATCACCCTGTCGACAGTATCGCGCATCTGGTACACAAGACCCTGGAATAATCTGTTGGACATAATCTTACCCCTCTTCACCTTACTCAAAAGTCATTTTTACATGTTGTGCACATTGTTGCTTACACATGGTCAGCCAATTATTTTAATTGTACAATTTTTTTTGTGCATTTGCAACAGTTTTTTGCTGGCAAATTAGACTTTTGGGTAGGGATATTGGACATTTCTATGACAAATCGGTAAAAAAATGCTGCAACTATGCCAACAAACCTAGGTTTTATGCGCTTTTACCATGACTTTTTACCTAAAACAAAAGTATGACACTATTCGACAACAACAAAAGTTACTTGTCATTTTAACATCAAAATATGAGCTGTGTATGAATAATCCAGACTTTTTGCAGAAGAATTTTTTGTCAGCGGCTGCAAATAATTATTTAATCCCTCTGCTGTAATAGTATCAGTTCCTCTTTTGTAAGGGGCCTGCAGGCACCCTGTGGCAAAGTGGGGTCCAGGTCCAGGCCACCCATCCGAACCCGGTGCAGTGTCAGCACTTTGGCTCCGCAAACTCCAAACATCCGCTTAATTTGATGGTACATTCCCTCACAGATGGTAACTCTGGCACTGCCGTCCGGTTCTACACTGAGCCGGGCGGGCAGGCAATCCCCGTCCTTCAGGGGAATGCCCTTGGCAAAGGCTTCTTCCATCTGGGGAGTAACGGGCTTGTCCAACGTGGCAATATAGGTTTTGGGAATATGATTTTTAGGGGATAAGATGCGGTGGGCAAAATCACCGTCGTCGGTAAGAATCACCATGCCGGTGGTATCCTTGTCCAGTCGCCCTGCCGGAAAAAGCCCCTTACGCCAAAGCTCCGCCGGCACCAAATCCAACACGGTTTTATCACTGGAGTCCCGTGTGGCAGATACCACCCCCGCCGGTTTGTGCAGCAGCAGATAGGCATGCAGACATAGTGACAGCTCCTTGCCCTCTACCACAACGGTATCGGTGTCAATATCCACCTTGGTCTCGGGTCTTTTGACCACACTTCCGTTAACCGCCACAGCCCCCCGTGCCACCAAAGCCTTTACGTCCTTACGGCTCAAGGTGCCTTGCGCTGCCAAAATTTTATCCAGTCTTTCTGCTTTTGCCATAAGGTCAGTCTCCTTTGCGGTATTGTATACTTGCTGCACATTCTTGGTGAACAACAGATTGCATTTTGTTCAATGCCAGTATACCACAGGCAGCAGTAAAACAAAAGAAGGCGGCTGCCCTTTGGGCAGCCGCTTTGCCTCCTAATATCTTCCCTCTTTTGTTAAGAGTAGCACCGCACATGACCGCTGTAC
>JAEYXR010000043.1 GCA_023431215.1 Bacillota bacterium | reverse complement strand
GCCAACACAACAACTGTTTTGTGGTTATTATATCATAATCGTTGTATTTTGAACAGGCATCACTGTCAGCTGGAAATGAAACTTCAGAAAAAAGCGATATTTATGATAAAAGTCACTACCTATTTTTTGTATTTTTGTAAAATTATAATAAATGATGTAATAAAAACCAAAAAGCACAAACATCAAGAAGTCTTGATGTTTGTGCTTTTTTTGACGCCTGTAAGCTTGAAAATAGCTGATTTGCTTTGACATGTTGTCAACCAATACACGGGCATGCCAAAATTCGTTTGAAAAAGCGACTGGTTATTTTAAAATTTTAGGCAGCAGACTTGCTGCATGGGTGCGATAAGTTACGCCCAGATAATCGGCTATTGTAGCTGCAACATGGTCAAATCCTTGCAAGGTACCCAAATTGGTACCTGCACGTACCTGCTCACCCCAAATGAGAAGGGGAACATGTTCCCGGGAGTGGTCTGTACTGGGTGTAGAAGGGTCACAACCGTGGTCGGCGGTAATCATCAGCAAATCATCGGGCCTTAGCAGAGGCAGCAGCTCTCCCAGCTGGCCGTCAAACTCGTTTAGCGCCTTTGTGTAGCCCTCAACGTTGTTCCGGTGTCCGTATACCATATCAAAATCTACCAAATTTACAAAGCATAAGCCATTAAAATCCCGCTTTGCATAGTCCAGCGTATGTGCCATGCCATCTGCATTGGATTTGTTGCGCACGTACTCGGTAATGCCTTTTCCGGCAAAAATATCATAGATTTTACCCACGCCGATGCTGTCCTTGTCACAGGTAGAAATGGCATCCAAAATGGTGGGGGCAGGAGGCTCCAGAGAAAAGTCGTGGCGGTTTGCCGTGCGGGAAAAATTGCCGGGTGTGCCCACAAACGGCCGGGCGATGATGCGTCCCACACCATGCTCTCCCACCAAAAGCTCCCGGGCAATTTGGCAATAGCGGTACAACTCCTCCACGGGCACAATTTCCTCATGGGCGGCAATTTGCATTACGCTGTCAGCGGAGGTATAGACAATCAGGTCACCTGTTTCCATGTGCTTTTTGCCATAGTCCTCTAACACCTGCGTACCGGAGTAAGGCTTGTTGCACAAGGCGCCTCGCCCTGTGCGCAGGCAAAACTCATCTATAACCTCTTGTGGAAATCCATTGGGATAAGTTGGCAACGGTCTGGGGGATACAATACCGGCTATTTCCCAGTGTCCAATGGTGGTGTCCTTCCCTTTGGAGCTTTCTGCCAAGCGTACAAAAGCAGCTTCCGGATTTTTTTGGGGGGTGCCGCAGCCAACGCCCTCTATGTTAAACAAGCCCAGGCGTGCAAGATTGGGAACATGCAATGCACCCGAAGCATAACAGGCTCTCAATGTGTTGCTGCCTGCATCGCCATACTCAGCAGCATCGGGCATTTCACCAATGCCGACGCTATCTAAAACGATAAGGAAAATTCGTTTTTGTTCTGCCATATTATTCAGTCCTTTCTTTTGTTAAAAGGCTAAAAACTGTGTATTGTCAGGCCAAAGCCAAATGAGAAAATACTTGCAAAATTCTGACCCCTGCAAAAAAGAAGCTCTCTTAAATGAAAAGGGTTTGTTTTTGCACATAACATAATGGTCACCTTTTGGTTATTATACCACCTTTTATGCCAAAACATCAAAACATTATTTATGCACCATTGAAAGGAACATGACTTTTTTCAGTTTTATTGGAAAAGTTAACAGTAGGTTATCGTCTCTTTTAAAAATGCTATATCTTCTTTTATTGAATCAAAGAAAGGTTCCTGCTCATGAAGTCTTTTTGGCCTGTACTAAGGCGGATTTGTCTTATTTTATTTGGCAACGCAATGGCTGCCTTTGGTGCGGCTGTCTTTGTTATACCCAACCGTCTTATTTCCGGCGGCAGCACCGGTATTGCCCTTTTGATGAACCAATTGTTTCAAATTCCGGTAACTGTTGTAGTGCCTATCTTTAACATTGCCATGTTTTTGCTGGGGTTTGCCTTTTTAAGCCGCAGGCTTGTACTAAACACCCTCATCAGTACCATCTTTTACCCTACGATGCTAGGATTATTTCAGTCCATACCCGCCTTGCAAGCCTTAACCGACGACACCCTCATGGCCGCCATTTACGCCGGGCTCTGCATTGGCTTTGGCTGCGGCACGGTGCTTCGGGTTGGGGCTTCCACCGGCGGTATGGACATTCCGCCGCTGATCATCAACAAATTCTCCGGGCTTTCTTATTCTCTTATCTTATATTGGTTCGACACCACCCTGCTGGTGCTGCAAATGCCTTATTCTGATACGGAACAGGTGCTGTACGGCATTTTGGTGGTGCTTATTAACTCACTTACCATCAATCAGGTTATGCTTATGAGCAAGACTCAAACAAAAGTAGAAATCATCAGCGAAAAGGCAGATGAAATAACCAAGCTTATTCAAACACGCATTGGCCGCGGCGTCACACTTTTAGAGGCAGAATCCGGGTACCGGCATCAGGGTCAAAAAATAGTAATGACTGTTTTATCAAACCGTGAATTTCCACGTCTCAACCGTCTGGTTATGGAGCTGGATCCAAAAGCATTTATGATTGTAAGCCAAGTGGGAGAAGTTCGCGGACTTGGTTTTACCTTTGACCAAAGCGGTAAAGCAATGAAATAGACGTAATACTCCGAAGACACAAAAGGCACCCTCGTATCTGGGTGCCCAATTGCTGTTTTATTGCTACTATTGCGTCAGTACATGCTCCATCCATTGCAGAATATTCTCATATACCTCTTCTTTGTTGGTTTCATTGAGCATTTCATGGCGGCCCTGGGGATAAAGTTTTAGCTGAACCTGCTGTAAACCGGCTTTTCTCAATCCTTCTGCCACCTCTGTGGGTCCTTCCCCGTTGTTTCCCACGGGGTCTTTGTCGCCCGCCATGACAAAAACCGGCAGGTTTTTAGGCATATCCTCATACCAACTGGAACGATTGCACAAGTCTATCATGGTAAACAATTCATAGTAAGCCGAAACAGTAAAGCGAAAATTACAAAAGGTATCACGGCAATAAGCCTTGCAAATGTCCGAGTCTCTGGTCAGCCAGTCTACAGGGGTCACCGGTTCATCAAAGCTTTTGTTAAAACCACCGTTGGACATTTTAAACAGCAGCTTAGATTCATATTGCGGACCATGCAGCACTTCTATGATGGCGGCAAGAGCCTTACCCATGCCTGCCATAGGGTTTTTACCGGCTGTGCCGCTGATGATAAAGCCGGCCAGGCCTTGACCATAGCGTGCAGCATAAAACCGTGCAATAAAAGAGCCCATGCTGTGCCCAAGCAAAAAGCAGGGCACACCGGGGTACCGTTTGCTGACTTCAATACGCAAAAGCTCCAAATCCTCTACCAGATACTGATAGCTGCCCCGCGGGCCAAAGTAACCCAGCCTATCCTGCCCCAGCAGTGCTGTGTTTTTGTGGCCTAGATGGTCGTTGCCGCATACGGCAAAACCGCGGTCGCACAACCACTTTGCAAAGGTTTCGTAACGACCTATATACTCACACATGCCGTGGCTTATTTGTAAAATCGCTTTGGGCTCTGCTGCTTCATCAGGTGTATATAAAGCTGCCGAAACACGGCCTCTTCCACCCGAAGAAGGATATACAATTGTCTCAATATTCATGAACCCATTCCCCCTGTTAACACAATATAAATAATCCGCAGGATTATTTATTGCGCATCCGTCTTTGGCGGGCGCATTTTAATTTGATTGGCCGCAGCAGAGCCGCATGACCAATTTGTATTGGACAACGGCTAATATGAATTAAGCGGTTACTTTATCCTTTAGTGTAACCGGTGCAGCTTCCCCGTTTTCTTCTACAACAAAAAAGCTGACTTGTTCAAAACGCATCCATAGTCGGTGAAGCATAGAGTTATTGGCCTGTGGCATACCCGTCACTACATTGGCCGGTGTGCTGTCACGAAACATTTGTGAAATATATTTGACAGGATCGTGGCTGTAGTGAATCATCATGGTGGCGTCGTTGTCCTTGGATACCTGATACAAGTATTCTATCGCCTGGGGGTTGCGCTCTGCACTGGATACAGCAACATTGATAACATTTAAAGTAGTGCCGCATCTGTCGGCTATCTTTCTGCCCTCAGTAATAAGCCGTTCGCACCGAAACTGATCCGTTACCAGAACCACGGTAACGGGCTCCAGTCTGGAAACGGCCTTGGTGATCTTGTTCATGGATAAAAAACTCCGTTCTGTCGGCTGAGCCGTTCTTTGATTAAAATTTTTTCATTTTCCTTATAGTTTGCTATTGCTTGTAGCCTAAATATTTTCCATATGCCTTTAGTGCATTTAGTCCTTTGGCCTGCGCATTTAAATGACTGTGGTAAAGCCACATGGCCAATTCATATAACACTTAGCCTAATAAATAATCTTACTCTTTTATTATAAACGAAATAAATAAGATTGGAATGGCAAATAGATAAATTTAACCGAAAATTTGCAATTGCATTACAATAAAATCAAAATAATGCACAATTTTAGTTTCTTTTCTATACGAGAGATTGCTTTCCATTGCTTCATGTTAACAATTCTTCTTTTGCGTTATTTAAGGCTCAGAACATCTTAAAATAAAAAGCTCCATTATTTATTTCGGTTTTTTCTACTGGGTTATCATGGCAATTAATCAAACAATGAACTTTTTTATTTTTCTTGCTTTTTTATATATCTACAGTAAGAGAAGGTTTTAGGAAAAGGTTGTTTTTTGTAGGAAGTTATCTTAGGCTAAATGGCATTGGTAATTGACAAAAGTGCATAAAATAGACTACAATTTATACATAATAAAGATTTTGTAAAATAGACCAATAGACGTAAGGCGTTTTTGGATAAAGGAGTGTTCCCAAATGAAAAACGAAAAACCTGTATCTATCTCTGTGATTCGTCGTCTGCCCCGGTACTACCGCTTTTTGGGAGATTTGCTTAGCCGCGGCGTTGCGCGCATCTCCTCTAAGGAGCTTGCACATTTGATGAAGGTTACCGCCTCTCAAATAAGGCAGGATCTTAATTGCTTTGGCGGCTTTGGCCAGCAGGGATATGGCTACAATGTTGAGCTGCTCCACCGGGAAATAGGCGAAATTTTGGGAATTAAAAATGAAACCCCAACAATCCTGATTGGTGCAGGCAATTTGGGTAAAACTGTTGCCAAGCGCATTAATTTAAAGGAACGTGGCTTTCACCTCATTGGTGCATTTGATGTAGACCCTGCCCTGGTTGGGACACAACTGACCGAGCTTACCATCCGTGACACCTCAGAGCTGGATGAGTTTTGTGCTGCCCATCACCCCAAGGCCGCTGTCATTTGTATTCCTAAAGAAGCTGCCGCACAGCTGGCTGACAAGCTGGTTTCTTTGGGTATCATTGGCTTTTGGAATTTCTCCAGCTATGACTTTACCTACAGCTACGATAACGTGGCCTGCGTAAATATGCATTTAGGCGACAGCTTAATGACCTTGTCCTACATGGTGAGTCACATTGATGAAGAAGCCAAGCAGTAATAAGCATTTGTTTACTGCAACAAATAAAACATCACAGCGCCGTTACGCTCCACACAGGGAGGCAGCGGCGCTGTTTTTTTGCAATTAGCTTGCCCATATCATATTGCCAGCCTGCAGCTGCTCCACCAGCTGAGGGGTCGGCTCATTCAGGGGGTATGGCCCGTTTTTCGGGTCAAGGGTCAGCTCATTCAGTTTTACATTTTGCAAGCTTTCCACTGTTTTATCGTTGCAGGCCTGGTAACCTAGGTACAGGTCTATGCTGGCATTGGTAAAGGTGCTCAATTGGGACAAGTCCCTTACACGGCCATAATCGCTGTAAAAATACAGGTTTAAATAAGTTACGTTGGGAAAGTTATCTGCATTGAACAGGCGTGTATCTGTACGGGTAGACATCACCCGCAATTCTTGCAGTTTGTCACAGTTTTTAAAGCCACCCACCGCTGTGCTCCAGGAGCTAAGCTCCAGCACCGCAGTATTTACCTGTGCCAAATCCAGCAGCTCCAGCTCAGGGTCAAACAATGTAAGCTTATCTGTATGACCAACCTGTAAGGTTTTCATTGCCTCATCATCCATAAAATACAGCTCCAGCTCCTCCAGCTTTTGAAGATGCTGCAGTACACTGTAGTCCTTAAGGCGAAGCATGGTGCTAAAATAATGCAGGTTTGGCATCTTTTCAAGAAGTGATGCATCCAGCCGATAATTAGGGTCTGACTCTGTATTCCCATTAAAAATGCCGGGGCTAAGCTCCAAGTGCTCAATGCTTTCCAAATCATACTGGGTCAGCCCTTCTGGGGAGGCCACGAAACGCTTTTGCAGGGTAAGCCGCCAAATGTAATCCACCAGGTCTTTGTCATAAGCGGCTGTATCCAGCTTAGGGCTGGATTCCAGCAGAGGAGCCAGCTCCTGATTCTTTTGCTCCAGATAATCCCGGCCGGGGTGCTGATACCCCTCATAAGCACACCCGACCGGGGTCAGCCCTCCATCACTTTTTAACAATGTCACTACCGATTTGCCATAGGCCAATGCAGGAGAAAACGGAAGTTCCTCCGACTCTAAGGCAACACCGCGCTCAAAATAGGTACCAACGCCTTCTTCCATGGTGTCTGGATTTAGATAAATATACCCATAAAGCTCCAGCGTAAGCTCTACTGTGTCCCCGTTATCATTGCCACTTAGCAGCTCAAATCCACTGCAAGAAAAACCTTGGTCAGAGCTTTGGGGCGTCCCGCTCCAATTGCTTGCCAGAGCGCCCGCAGCACAAAGCTCATTGAGAACATCATAGCTTTGGCGCACCAGCTGCTGAGAAATACCCTTCTTCTCAGCCTGCGGACTGTCCGCCGCCTGAGAAGAACTTTGTACTTGCGGCTGGCCGGAAAGTCCTTGTTGGGCACAGCCGGATGCTATTGCCACAAAGAATAACGCAAACCATAAAACAAACCATCTTTTGATAAGAATACACCGCCTTTTATTTGGCGCCCAGCCCAAAGGCAGCGCCTCTTTTATAAAAAGACAACGATTTACAAAGGTCAAATATTCTTATGGCGATACCGCACAATTCTAAGTGTTGTATTGTGTCGGCAAATATTATATAAAATAAGGCAAAAGCCCCAGGGAATCCTTGGTGGATTGCCGAGGATTTTTGTGAAATAAGACATAAAATTTGTAAGCAAGACGACGCTTAAGGCGTAAGCTGTGAATTGTGCGGTGTTGCCTCATATTTCCAGGGCATTTGCTATTCTTCCAAAGTCTTGCAGCGTCAGTTCCTCAGCCCTGGCGGTCTGTTTTACACCCGCACGTTCTAAAACCTCTTTCAATTCCTCTTTGGAAATACCAAGGGAGGAGGACAACGTGTTGAGTACCGTTTTGCGCCGCTGCGCAAACGCCCCCTTAATTACAGCAAATAATCTTTTCTCACTGCTTACCTCCACCGGCGGCACCTGGTTGATATCCAGACGGATGACGGTAGAATCTACATCCGGCGCGGGCATAAAAGACCCGCGGGATACCTGAAACAGCACTTGAGGACGGCTATAATAGCTGACGGCAGCGCTGATGGCACCCGATTCCCGGGTGCCGGGCTTGGCGCAAATGCGCTGAGCAGCTTCCTTTTGCACCATGACGGTAATGGACTGTATGGGCAGCCTTTGCTCCAACAGTGCCATCAAAATAGGGGATGTGATGTAGTAAGGCAGATTGGCACATACTACAACTTCCATGCCGGCAAATTCCTGGGCAATCAGCTGGTGCAAATCCACCTTTAAAACATCCTCATTGATGATGGTGATGTTATTAAACTCTGCCAGTGTTTCATCCAAAATTGGCAGCAGGCGGCTGTCTATTTCAATGCACACCACCTTGTCGGCGGCTTTAGCCAGTTCGGCTGTTAAAACGCCTATACCGGCACCTATTTCAATTACTCCCACGCCTGGCGCGGCTCCGCCCATTTGAGCAATGCGGGGACACACCGAGGGATTGATAATAAAATTTTGACCCAGTGCCTTGCTGAAGGTAAATCCGTTACGTTCCATTACATCTCGAATTACCGATTGATTGGTTAGCTGCATGATGTTCAACCTTTCCTATGTGCCAATCTTTGGAGCATTTACTTCTTGTCCTCATAATATTCCCAAATATTTTACACTTTTATGGTATTATCGTCTTTGAATCGGTATAAATAATCATTGTTAAAAGATTTTATACCCTAAGCCTTTTTACACAACTGTGTTGCAGGCGGTTTTTTAAAGGCAAGTAGCTAAATAATTTTATTTCCTTTTACTGTAAGGCTTGTCAGGCTACTCATAAAACCGTTGCTTTGCAGTTATGGTGTCAAATCTGCAGGGCGGATGTGGCACAACTTGCCATTAAAAAGTGGCCAGCTGTTGGCCATAAAGCTGATATTACAGCTTATTTTACAGCTATTATATCATAAAATCATTTGTACAGATACCTACCGCGTTGAAGGTTTTTATTCTTTGCAAACATTTGTGCGATTTACCGATTTTACTTCTTACTCATTCATGCTATACTATAATAATACTGTTCTAAATTTTAAGTCGGTATTGTGGTTGTCAGGCAAAAATGCATCATGCACTGTGAAAAGGATTTTTGTACCATAGCCGCATAACCCTTAAGAATATTTTGGCATACCGCGCCCAAACTATGGAGAGAACACCCCTATAATTCATAGTCAAGGAGCGGAGTACATGCATCAAAAACCTGATACCAAAGCAAAGAACAGCAATGACAACGATGATGACGACGACGATGACAATAATCAGCAGTCTCAGCAGATTCTCCAAAGCGGTTCGGTTACTGCACAGGACGGCAAATATAAAATACACTGTCTGACCATCATCGGTCAGGTAGAGGGACATTATATTTTGCCACCTCAAAACAAAACCACCAAGTATGAGCACGTAATTCCTCAACTGGTTGCCATTGAAGAGGACGATTCGATACAAGGCCTGCTTATTATTTTAAATACCGTAGGCGGAGATGTGGAAGCAGGTCTTGCCATTGCCGAGCTGGTAGCCGGCATGAAAACCCCCACCGTTTCCCTTGTGTTGGGCGGGGGGCACTCCATCGGCGTACCCTTGGCTGTCAGCTCCCGCTATTCCTTCATCGCACCTTCCGCAACCATGACAGTTCACCCTGTGCGGATGAACGGCTTAATGCTGGGTGTTCCGCAGACCCTCTCTTACTTTGACAAAATGCAGGATCGTATAACCAACTTTGTTTGTTCCAACTCCAATATCACGCCTGACCGCTTTAAGAAGTTGATGATGAACAACGGTGAGCTGGTAATGGATATTGGTACCGTGCTGGATGGCGAAATGGCTGTTGAAGAAGGGTTGATTGACAGTCTGGGCGGCTTAAGAGAATCTTTGAACAAGCTGTATGAGATGATTGACGAAAACGAAGCCGAAAAGGAAAAAGAAAGCGGCGATGATACCTCTGAAGAGGAACAGCCTGCCGTCAAAACACGCAAGCCGCGCACCAAGCAAGCCAAAGGCGGCAAGGATAGCGGCAAAGAAACCATAAAAACAGAAGCACCGCGCCGCGGCCGTAAGCCCGGCCCAAAGGGAGGCAAAAAATAAATGCCACTGCACACCATCGTCCCGGAAGAAATGTGGGCTGAGCAGCCCCAGACTCCACAGGCAGTCTGCGTAAAATGCCGATATGGGTATGTTCAAGGTTACCGCAATGGGCAGGGCGGTGTCATTGTATCCCGCATGATTTCTACCGACCCCGCAGCCTACCTTGACCCTGCCTTTGCACCGGGTCAGACCTATACCCCACCACCCAAAACGTAGGCTTAACCAAGGCAATACCATGCAATAGAAACCTAGAAATGCGCGGTATGGCCCTATTTATATTTTGTTCTTTTGCCTATTCATTTCAATTAAAAGCCCCTGTTATTTGGGGGCGACTACATATTTGGGAGGACTCTACATCATGTCTTACGTAAGTGCCGTTATTCAGGGGCTTATTCAAGGTTTTACAGAATTTTTGCCTATTTCCAGCTCCGGACATCTTTCTTTATTCCAATATTTTACCGGAGTCAATTCTGAAAGCTCGGTACTGTTTTCGGTGCTGCTGCATTTTGGCACTCTTGCTGCCGTAGCCATCGCTTTTTGGAGTACCATCTGGGATTTAATCAAGGAATTTATCTCTTTACTGAAAGACTTGTTTACCGGTAAGCTGTTTAAAACAAAGGCCAACCCAAAGCGGCGTATGATTTATATGCTGATCATTTCCTGTTTGCCGCTGCTGGTTGTTCTTTTTGTACAGGATACCATTACTTCCCTTAGTTCCGACAACAGTATTTTGGCAGAGGGCATTGGCTTTTTGGTGACCGCCCTGCTGCTGACTTTGGCAGACCATGTTGTTAAGGGCAGAAAAACTGCCAGAGAAATGACCCCTGTAGATGCCCTGGTGGTGGGCGGTGCACAGCTTTGCGCCACACTGCCCGGCATCTCCCGCTCTGGCTCCACCATTTCTGCCGGCCTGCTGATGGGGCTTAGCCGCAGCTATGCCGTAGCTTATTCCTTTATCCTGGGTATGCCTGCTATTCTGGCAGCCGGATTGCTGGATTTAAAGGACATTGTGGGGGGAACCGGCGCTGCCGAATCCCTACAATGGGGTCCTGCTCTTGTTGGCATGGCTGTGGGCGCTGTCTCCGGCTTTTTCGCCATTAAGCTGGTCAATTATATTGTCAAAAGTGATAAATTTGGCATCTTTGCCTGGTATACCCTTGCACTTGGCATTACCGTCATTATCATTGCCATCATTGAAATGTTTAGCGGTAATATGATTCAAAACATGATTATTTCTTTCCTGGCCTAAGGTGGGTTTGGGAATTCTAATTTACCATCAATGAGGAGTGTAGCCGAACATGGCAACCAAACGCAAAACCACCCGGCGCTCCGGGGCAAAAAGAAAATTGAATAAAAAAGAGCGGCAGGCACGCAACCAAATGTATGCTGTACTGCTGTTTGCCTTAGGCATTCTGCTTTTATGTGTAGCCGTTGTAGAAAGCGGTGGTGTGTGGAAATCACTGCATAACTTTTTACTGGGCTGCTTTAGCTGGTGTGCCTTTTTGGTGGGTCCCATTGTCATATATACTGCCGTTATGGTAGCAATGGATCAAACCGAATATCCCATGGCTGCCAAAGTCAGTTCTTCTTGTCTGCTGCTGTTGTTGTTTTCTGCAGCTTCCCAAATTTTTTCTAAAAACATTCCGGACGGTACCATTTGGGAGATGACCAAGTCACTTTATGCCGACGGTACCCAGTTAGTGGGGGGTGGCGCAGTATCACTGCTGATTGGTGTTCCTTTGCTGAAGTGGCTGGAATTTACCGGTGCCGCCATTACCATTGTTCTGCTTATTTTTGTGGCAGTGATGTTGCTTTCCGGCGGTACCTTAATGGGCCTTTACCAAAAAACGCTGGTGGCTCCCGTTAAAAAGATGGAAGAGGTTTATGTCAGCGCAGTAGAAAGCCGGCCTGTACGCCCTGCCGCAGCAGATATTGCCGCAACAGGTGCAGCCAAACAAAGCACTCGTTTTAACATTGACGTTGACCTGGACGGTGAGCCCATGGCAGAAAACCGTAAGCTTACCGCCAAGGAGCAGCGTGCCGCAGCCAAGGCAGAAAAAGAGCGTGCTGCCGCCGATGCCAGAGAGAAGCTCATTAGTGCTGCTCAAAATCTGGACAAGCCGGTAG
Source organism: Bacillota bacterium (assembly GCA_023431215.1). Lineage (GTDB taxonomy): Bacteria > Bacillota > Clostridia > Oscillospirales > Ruminococcaceae > Angelakisella. The sequence continues at coordinate 6,131 of JAEYXR010000043.1, read as the reverse complement.
AAAATAAGCAGGAGAGCAAAGTCGGCGGTGTCTTTGATTATGATCAAACCACACCACCGCCCCCTTCTGCCTGGACGCCCCAGAATTCTGCTTCTCCATGGCTGGGAAATCCCGACGCTCTTGCTGCAGCGCCTGCCGCTACCGGTGCCGCTACTGCCGTAATGGACAAGCCGGCTTCCTCTGTTGGTGCCCCTCAGGCCAAAGCGGGACCCGCCGCGGTACATAGCCCGGATTTAGACGCTATCATCACCAGGGCAGTATCCGGCCAAAGCCGTGTTGCTAAGCCTGTGATTGACAGTGAAAACGGCCTTTTGAACTTTGGAGAGCCCCAGCCTGCACCGGCACCTGCTCCCACGATACAGCCCACAACAGCACCGGCACCCGCACCAATGCCTGCTGCCGCTACCCCTGTAGCCACTGTGCCTGCGGCTCCTGCTCCGGGACTTGCTGTGGCACCCGCTGTGCTTCGGCCGGAATACACCTTTCCTCCCATGGAGCTGCTGGACATGCGGACAAACCTGCCCAGTGGCGACACCACCAAGGAGCTGAAGGCCAATGCCGACCGTCTGGTGGATACCCTTAAAAGTTTTGGCGTGCAAACCCGCATTGTGGATATTTCCCGGGGGCCTGCCGTAACCCGTTACGAGCTGCAGCCCTCTGCCGGTGTCAAAATAAGCCGCATCACCGGCCTTGCCGATGACATTGCCCTGAATCTGGCGGCTGGCGGAGTGCGTATTGAAGCACCCATTCCCAACAAAGCCGCCATTGGCATTGAGGTCCCCAACAAGGTCATTTCTGCCGTTTCTATCCGTGAGATTATTGACTCCACCGTGTTTGGCGGTGCCCCCGGCAAGCTTACCGTTGCCCTGGGTAAGGATATCTCCGGCAACATCACCGTAGCCGATATTGGCAAAATGCCCCATGTGCTCATTGCAGGCGCCACCGGCAGCGGTAAGTCGGTGTGTATCAACTCCCTCATTGTCAGCCTGCTGTATAAGGCCAGCCCCGATGATGTCAAGCTTTTGATGATTGACCCCAAGGTGGTGGAGCTGGGCAGCTACAACGGCATTCCGCATTTGCTCTCTCCTGTTGTTACCGACCCCAAAAAGGCCGCAGGTGCACTTTGCACCATGGTGGGTGAGATGCTCAACCGCTATAAGCTGTTTGCCGACGCGGGCGTTCGAGATTTGACCGGTTATAACCGCCTGTGTGACAAAAACCCCGAGATGGAAAAAAAGCCCCAGATTGTTATTATCATTGACGAGCTGGCTGACCTGATGATGGCAGCGCCCAAGGACGTGGAGGACTACATCTGCCGCCTTGCTCAAATGGCTCGTGCAGCAGGGATGCATCTGGTCATTGCCACCCAGCGTCCCTCTGTAGACGTTATTACAGGTGTCATCAAAGCCAATATTCCTAGCCGTATTTCCTTTGCGGTTTCCTCCCAAATTGATAGCCGCACCATTTTAGATATGGGCGGTGCCGAAAAGCTGCTGGGTAGGGGCGATATGCTGTTTTATCCTGTGGGCAGTTCCAAGCCTACTCGCGTTCAGGGCTGCTTTGTTACCGATGCAGAGGTAGAACGTGTGGTAGAATTTATTAAGGAAAGCAGTACCGCTCAATATGACGAGCAGCTGATGGAAGAAATTGAAAAGAATGCCGTGGTGGGTTTTAAGGGCAAAGGCGGCGGTGGCGGAAGTTCCGACAACGACGACTGTGACGAGCTACTCAACGATGCCATTGAGGCAGTGGTGGAAGCCGGTATGGCCTCCACTTCCCTGCTGCAGCGGCGGCTAAAAGTAGGTTATGCCCGTGCCGCCCGCCTGGTGGATGAAATGGAGCAGCGCGGTATTGTAGGTCCCTTTGAGGGCAGCAAACCCCGACAGGTGCTTCTTTCCAAAGACCGCTGGTATGAAATGAAGCTGCAAAACAGCGATTAGCACCACCGAAAAATAATATCCTATCTGTATAATAAAGAGGTTTACTACATTGAGTTTTTTACCAATCACCAAGGCTGAAATTGACAAGCTGGGCTGGGACACACCCGATTTTATTTGCGTCACCGGTGACGCTTACGTAGACCACCCTTCCTTTGGTGTGGCCATTATTTCCCGCCTGCTGCAAAGTCAGGGCTACAAGGTTGCCATGCTGGCGCAGCCACGTTTTGATAGCTGTGTGGATTTTACCCGTTTTGGTCGCCCCCGCTATGCCTTTTTGGTCACAGGCGGTAACATTGACAGCATGGTGGCACACTACACAGCCGCCAAACGCCGCCGCAGCGAGGATGCCTATTCCCCCGGCAACAAGTCAGGACTGCGTCCTGACTATGCCTGTACCGTTTATAGCCGTCTTGCCAAAGAAGCCTACCCCGATGTACCGGTGGTCATTGGCGGACTGGAGGCATCGCTCCGCCGCTTTGCCCATTACGACTATTGGGCAGATAAGGTCATGCCTTCCATCTTGGTGGACAGCGGCGCCGACCTGCTTACCTTTGGCATGGGCGAGCACCAGACTACCGAAATTGCCAGCCGTTTTGCCAAGGGGCAAGACTGCTCCCAGATGACGGACATTCGTGGCGTTTGCTACCTGGCGCCGCTGGATGCTGTTGTACCCGACGGTGCCGTCAGCTGTGCCAGCTTTCACCGTGTCAGCGAGGACAAAAAGGCTTATGCCCGAGCCTCCAAAGTCCAGCTGGAGCAGCAGGATGCTGTGTATGGCAAGGCTATTGTGCAAAAGCACGGCGAGCAGCTGGTGATACAAAATCCTCCCGCGGTACCCCTGACCCAGGAGGAGCTGGACGCTGTGGCTGCCCTGCCCTATGAGCGCTATTATCACCCCAGTTATGAGGCCCAGGGCGGCGTCAAGGCCATAGAGGAAGTTGAGTTTTCTATCATCCACAACCGCGGGTGCTATGGTGCCTGTAATTTCTGCTCCATCGCCTTCCATCAAGGGCGTGTTGTTACTGCCCGCAGCCACGATTCGGTGTTGACCGAGGCGAAAATCTTTGTAAAAAACCCACGCTTTAAGGGTTATATTCATGATGTGGGCGGACCTACTGCCAACTTTAGAGGCCCTGCCTGTGCAAAACAGCTGAAATCCGGGGTGTGCCAAGGTAAAAAATGCCTCGCACCCTCGGTTTGTCCTGCCATTAAGGCCGACCATACCGATTATTTAAAACTTTTACGAGAGCTTAGAGCCATCCCCGGCATCAAAAAGGTGTTTATCCGCAGCGGATTGCGTTTTGACTACATGAATGCTGACCCCAGTGACGAATTTTTAAAGGAACTTATTGAGCACCATATTAGCGGACAGTTAAAGGTTGCTCCTGAGCATTTTTCGCCTGCTGTACTTGCTAAAATGGGTAAGCCCAACATTGCCGCCTACAACAAGTTTGCAAAAAACTTTTATACCCTTACCCGCAGAGCAGGCAAGGAGCAATATTTGGTGCCGTATCTTATTTCTTCTCACCCCGGCAGCACCATGGCGGCAGCGGTGGAGCTTGCGGTATACCTGAAAGAAAACGGCATACGCCCCGAGCAGGTACAGGATTTTTACCCCACACCCGGTACCGCCTCCACCTGTATGTTCTATACCTCCATTGACCCGTATACAATGGAATATGTCTATGTTCCTACCGACCCTTACGAAAAAAAGCTGCAGCGCACCCTGCTTCAGTATTATAAGCCCGAAAACCGTCGTCTGGTCATTGAGGCACTGGTAAAAGCCGGCCGGCTCGACCTTATTGGTCACGGCCCCCATTGTCTGGTGCAGCCGGATCGAGAATACCTTGAGCGTGTCCGTACCACCAGAGAGAAGCAAAAGCCCTCTGCCGTACGGGGCAAGGGACGAGGAACTGCTCCCAAGCACCATGCTGCTACATCAAACAGCTAAAACAGACCTACACCCAAAGGAAGGAAGCGACCATGACAAAACGCAAACTGAATAAACGCACCCAAAAAATTCTGACCGCTGCAGCAACCTTGCTGCTGGCTGCCGGTGTACTTCTGATTATGGGTTTAACCCCCCAGGAAATTGCACAGGTGCTGCTTGGTGATAATTCACTGCCCTCCAATTCCCAAAGCGTATCTTCTCATTCCTCTACACCGGCCCCTTCTGATACGCCACCTCCCGGAGAGGTGCTTGGAGCAGGGTGGGTACGGGTACATACTATCGACGTAGGGCAGGCGCTGTGTGTGCTGATTCAAACCCCCGACACTGCTGTCCTCATTGACGGCGGCGAGAACGAAACTGCCGAGCAGACAGTTGCCTATCTGCAGGAGCAGGGTGTAACAGAATTGGATTATGTCTTTAACACCCATCCTCATTACGACCATTTTGGTGGTTTGCGTAATATTATGAAAGAAGTACCTGCCAAAGCCTATCATTCACCCAAAATACCCAACGATTTAGTGCCCACTGTAGTTTCTTACGAAAAGCTTCTGACCTTTTTAAAAGAAAAAGGATTGAAAATCACTGTGCCTAAGGTGGGCGAAGCCTTTGACCTGGGCAGCGGTGCGGTACTTACCGTCATTGCCCCCCAAAAGGTTTATGACGACCTTAATGAAAGCAGCCTTGTTTTGCGGTTAACAGTAGGCAACCATGCTTTTCTCATTACCGGAGACATAGAAAACGGCTCCGAACGTGATATTGTGGAAAGCGGCATGGAAATTAAAAGCGATGTTTTAGTTTTGCCGCACCACGGCAGCAGCACCTCAATTTTACAAGCATTTGTCAAAGAGGTGGACCCCCAGTACGGCATTATCTCCTGCGGCAAGGATAATAAATACGGCCATCCCCACCAAAAAACGCTGGATTTGTATGAAAAGCTGGCCACCAAGCTGCTGCGTACCGATGAGTTGGGTACCATTGTATTTGAAACCGACGGAAAAACGCTGGAATACTACAGCTATGCGGCCTAGCAAGGAATCAACTCGTGCCGTATCAAACCTTTATACACAATTGGTACGGCACTAAATAAACAAAGGAGGTTTTTTACCATGCTCATTATTGATCGCTTTGAAGGGGAGTACGCTGTTTGCGAGGATTCCGAGACAGAAAAATGTCGTCAAATTCCCCGGGTATTTTTGCCCCGGGGCGCCAAAGATGGCGATTGCCTTATCTCTGATGGGCATGGCGGCTACCTCATTGACGGACAAGCCACCCTCCAGCGGCGCGCCCGTATTCAGGCAATGCTGGAGGACTTATACAACTGAATTTGCCGACCACAGATGCCCCCGCATCTGTACCATAATTTTTGCAAAAGCCAGATACATAACAGGTATGACAGCTGCTGAAACAAGAGGGTTTTTGGCAGCAGATTTTGCCGTTTGCGTCTGAAATTGCACAACGAAAAAACAGGAGTGAAGTAAAACAATGGAAAATGGTTTTAACGGTTTTGACAACAAGCCCCCTATGGGCCCTAAGCCCGGTTTCTTTAAGCGGCTGGGCCGCAATGCATTTTTGGTGGTGCTGGCACTTGTGCTGGTGTCGGTAGCAGCTTCCTCTTTTACGGTAATTGACGAAGGCTTTGTAGGTGTTAAGTACCAGTTTGGGCGTATTGTAGATGCCAGCCTTACTGCCGGTTTAAATTTTAAGCTGCCCTTTGTAGAGACAATTACCAAAGTGGATGTTCGTGAGCAGATGTATGAAGCTTCTACCACAGCTTACACCAAGGATACTCAGACCGTAGAAAATCTGCAAGTTAAGCTCAATTATATTTACGACAAAAGCTCTTTGGAAAATTTGATTCGTAACGTCGGCATTTTTAATGTAGAAAGCAAACTAATCATACCCCAAATACAGTCGGTGATGAAAAACGAAATTGGTCAGGTGCGTGCAGAGGATTTGGTACAAAGCCGCACCACGGTGCAGGAAACCATTGAGGATAAGCTGCGAGATAATCTTAGCACCAGCGGCATTATCGTCCTCTCCTTTGCCATTGAAAACATCGACTTTGAGGATGGCTTTGAAGAGGCTATCCGTGCCAAGGTGGTTGCCGAGCAGGAAGCTTTGAAGATGCAGAATAAAACCAAAGAAAAGGAAGAGCTGGCTCGCCAGATGGTCATTGAAGCAGAGGCAGAAGCTGAAAGCTCCAAAATCCGTGCAGATGCCGAGGCTTACGCCATTGAAGC
>JAEYXR010000005.1 GCA_023431215.1 Bacillota bacterium | reverse complement strand
ATTCCAGAACAGCAGGATGCTCCATAAGCACGCTTTCAATTTCAAACGGACCAATGCGGTAGCCCGAAGCCTTGATTACATCATCAGTACGCCCTTCATACCACAAGTAGCCATCCTCATCCTGCCACACAGTATCACCCGTATGATAATAACCGTTATGCCAGGCTTCATCAGTTAGCTTCTGGTTTTTATGGTATCCCATAAACAGGCCTACCTGGGGGCCATCTGCCTTTACACAAATTTCACCCACGTCGCCGGTGGCTACAGGATTGCCATCGCTATCCAAAACCTGTACGTCAAACAGCGGAGAAGGTCTGCCCATTGAGCCGGGCTTGGTCTTGGAGCCAACCAGGTTTGCCAGCAGCACAGTGGTCTCGGTTTGTCCAAATGCCTCCATCAAATCCAGCCCTGTGTACTCCTTAAAACGGTTATACACCTCAGGATTCAGCGCTTCTCCTGCTGTGGTAGCATAGCAAAGGCTGCTTAGGTCGTAGCCATCCATGCCCTCTTTGATAAAGAAGCGGTAGATGGTAGGCGGCGCACAAAAGGTTGTAATTTTATACTGCTCTATTTTGTGCAGAAGATCCTTAGGCTCAAATCGGGTAAAGTCATAGACAAAAATACCTGCTGCACACAGCCATTGGCCATAAAGCTTACCCCATACAGCTTTACCCCAACCGGTATCCGACACCGAAAGATGCAGGCCTTCGGGTACAACATTGTGCCAATGACGGGCAGTGATAATATGCCCGATGGGATAAGAGTGATTGTGTGCCACCATTTTAGGATAGCCGGTGGTGCCGGAGGTAAAGTAAATAAGCAGCATATCACTTACATGGTTAGGTATGCGCTCAAGTTCATCGGCAGCAGCCTCAATTCCTGCGTTAAAATCCTTCCACCCTTGCTTGGCGCCATGAACCATCATCTTGAGCACAGGCCATGTGATATCCTCCACAGCTTCATCTACCGCCTGGGAAACTTCACCGTCGGGGGTGCAGATAACGGCTTTTACGTCCGCTGATTCAATGCGGTAAACAATATCCTTTTTGGTCAGCTGATTTGTAGCAGGAATGATAACTGCACCAATTTTATGAAGTGCCAAAATAGTAAACCAAAATTCATAGTGGCGTTTCAGAATAACCATCACCTTATCGCCTTTTTGGATGCCTTCACTGAGCAGATAATTGGCAGTTTTGTTGCTCCAGCGGCGCATATCATCAAAGGTAAAGGTCTTTTCCTCCCCTTCATCATTACACCATACCATGGCCCGGCGCTTTGGCTCATGGTGTGCAATGTAATCCACCACGTCATAAGCAAAGTTAAAATTCTCGGGCACCACAGGTTCAAATGTTTTTAAAACACCATGGCTATCGAAGGCTTCTCGACAGTATTTTTTATATAAAAGCTCCATTTTTTCCATTGGCTTCACCCTTTAATCCTCATCATCCTTTTTTAGCACAACTGCCAAAAAGGTACATTCTTCACCACCGGCAGCAATCATACCGTGGCCATGAGCAGAGTCGTAATAGACACAGTCCCCCGGCCCTAGAATTTCAATATGATCCTCAAACGCAAACTTCAGCGAACCGCTTAAAATAAAATCAAATTCCTGGCCGCTGTGGCGAGAGAGTGCAATGGGCTTACCTTGCTCTTCTTCCCGGTAGGGTGCTGTAACCAAAAACGGCTCGCACTGCTTATCTTTAAACAGATAGGCAAGGTGTTGGTAGGAAAAACCTTGGCGGCGCTGGATGGGCAGCCCCTTGTTTTTGCGGATGATGGAATAAAAGGATAGCTTTGGCGCTTCTCCTGTAATCAGCTCCACCATGTCTACACCCAAAACCTCGGCACACTTTAACAAAAAGGAGAAGGAAAAATCAGAGCTGCCTTCTTCCAGTGCCAGATAGTCCTCTTCAGTCATTTTGCAGGCTCTTGCCATCTCTTCTGCGGTAATATCCAAAATTTCCCGCAGGGCGCGAATTCGCTCTGCTACCTCCATTAATCTTACTTCCATCTTAGCTCCTCCTTGTTAATATTTCATAATTTATTTATACAGAAAAGTGTTGCGGGGTTAAACTATTTCTGTTTTACAGCAAAAGATATAAAAAAACAGCCCGCCCCAGAAACTGGGACGGGCATAAACTGCTCGTGGTACCACCCAACTTGCACCAATTGCTCGGTGCCACTCAAAAGGATCTGACAATCCCGGGCTGATAACGCAGCCGACGCGTGAAATCCTACTGAAATTCAGATTTCCTGCTCCGAGGTGATGTGAGCGACCGAACCGTTTATATGCTTGCACCAACCGCATACTCTCTGAAAACGAGTTATTGATCGTCATGTCCTCTTCAACGCTTTGATGGGGTAAAATTCACTTGTTGTTATTGATAATACGACATTCAAATTGTTTTGTCAAGTATATTAAAAATAATTTTTTCCAACTCTTCCGGGGTGTCTGCAATCTGCCCTGCACCCTGTTGCTGCAAAAAGTCTTTTGTCTTCATCCCCCAGGTAACACCAACGGTGGGAAGCCCGGCATTATTGCCGGTGGCAATATCTACCTCCGAGTCTCCGACATAGGCAAGTCCTGTTGCACCAAGTTTATGTAGTACATATTCAACCCCGCAAGGGTCGGGCTTGGGCGGCCAGTTGGGGAACTGCCCGTAATAGGCATCAACATAGCCGTTTAATGTACTAAGATACACCGATTCTGTCTGTTTGTGTGGCTTGTTGGATACCACTGCTATTTTTAATCCCTTTGCCCGCAAATTTTCAAGCATTTGGGGAATCCCTTGAAACATTTGACACCCGTTGCAGCAAAAATCATTGTAAATTGTATCATAATCCTCATACACCTTTTGGTGAAATTCCTCATCATATTGCCCTAACGCATTGGAGACAAGTTTATGTGCCCCCCAGCCAATAAAATCTCTGTAAGCCTGAGGGGGGTGTTTGGGCAGACCCGATATTTCCAGCGCCATATTGCAACAAAGAGCAATATCGGCTACCGAATCTATCAGCGTTCCGTCCAAATCAAATAGTACCGCCTGGTTCAACATTGCACGCTCCTTTATTTTGAAAAGCCGTATTATAATGCGTCTAAGTCCAAAACTCTTACCAAAACACATTTTACTGCTCTTTTTTCTTCATACTCTATCTTAATCTTTTTTAACCCATAATACAACACCTGGGATATTTTGATAATAAAGGAGTTGACATGCCTGCTCTTGTGCGCTATACTAAAGGCACAACAGGGGGGTCCGTCATGCGGGCTGAGATATGGGGCGAAACCCTATGACCCTTATACCTGATCTGGATCATGCCAGCGTAGGAAGTGATAACGAATATCCTGATGACGCTTTGTGGTATCTTCCGCAATGCGTCTTTTTTTATTCTCATTTCTCACTTAACATTTGGGTAGCCACTAAATGCTGCTCAAACCACCGGCACGACAACAGGCAGGAGAACATTTTTTTGGAGGTTCACTGTCATGAAAAAAAACAAAACACAAATTATGGTTGAATGCGGTTTGATGATTGCCCTTGCCACCGTCCTTGGATACATCCCGATTTTCGAGATGCCCCAAGGTGGTTCCATTACCCTTTGCAGTATGGTACCCATCATTGTGGTCTCTTACCGCCACGGCTTAAAATGGGGTATCTTTACCGGTTTTACCCACGGCCTTATCCAAATGTTCCTTGGCTTTAAAAACGTAATGTACTGCACCACACTTTTGACAATGGTTGGCTGTGTCTTGCTGGATTATCTTGTGGCCTTTACGGTACTTGGTACTGCTTGCATTTTTGCTAAGGGCTTTAAAAACAGCACTGCAGGTATCATTTTCAGCACCGCAGTAGTTGGTCTGATGCGTTTTGTCTGCAGCTTTTTGTCCGGCATACTCATTTGGGGCGGTTATGCGCCCGAAGGAACTCCTGTTTGGCTGTACTCTCTTACGTACAATGGCAGCTACATGATTCCCGAGATTATCATTACCTGTATCGCTACTGCACTTGTTGTTAAAATCATGGCTAATATGGGTAAGAAAACCTCTATGGCTTAACTGAAAATGTAATTTAAAAGCGGCTTTCTACCCAGATTTGAGTAGAAAGCCGCTTTTGCTTGGTAGACTTCTTTAATTGATATGACGAGATTCGGCCATATAAAACACAGCTACCGTACCTACACCGGTATGTGCACCAATGGTGGGTCCAATGTAATGAATCAGGAAATTTTTCATGCCGGTCTTTTCACGAATAAGATCTCTAAGATACTCTGCATCTGCTAATGCATCACTGTGGCTGATAAAGATAATATCATTTTTATGCCCAACAATATCCTTTGCCAGCTTCTCTGCCATTTGATTCAGGGCAGCTTTTTTACCTCTGCTCTTGCTGTAAGGTATCAGCTTGCCTTCATCATTAACATAAATCATCGGCTTAATACCCAAAGCTGAACCCATAATCGCTGCAGTTTTGCTGACACGCCCGCCACGGTGCAAGTGGAATAAGTCATCTGCTACTACATTGTGAAACAAACGCAGCTTATTATCTTCTACCCACTGGGCAACCTCATCTATGGTTTTGCCTAGTTTCTGTAGCTGCACCGCATAATATACCAATAAGCCCTCACCCAAAGAAGCGCACAGGCTGTCTATTATCACAACCTTTGCATCAGGGTATTCCTCTGACAACTCCTTTTGTGCCATGCACATACTGTTGTATGTCCCGCTCATGCCGGATGTAAAAGCAATATGCAACACATCCTTACCCTGCTTAACATAGTACTCCAGTTGTTCCTTGCCACGTTGGGGGTTTATTTGTTGAGTTACAGGCATAGCTCCATTACGAATAAAGTCATAAAACTCCTGGTGATTAAGCTTTTTTTCCGTGCCGTCATACAAAACATCATCGACGATATAATCAACGTGCATCATCCCAACGCCGTTTTCAGCAAAAAAGCTTTCGGGCAGGTCGGTGGTGGAATCGGTGGTAATTACATATTCTCTCACTGACATCAAAAATTCCTCCTATGTTGGTTATATCCGCCTCCCATCATCTGTTGTAGGGTGCTTTTAAAATTAAAAATCGGCATAAATTTTGGTCAAATAAACTACTTGCATACAGGGCAAGATATTTATGGAACAAAACCTCACGCAGATGATAACTTTAAAACAGCGCAAAAAAAGAAGCCGCCTGCTACCCTTAAAACCAGATGCCCCATAAAGAGATTTGGTACTGTTTCATTATACCTCGTAGAGCACCAAAAGACAAGAATCTAGCCTGTAAAACTGCTGAAAAAAGCCCCTCCCTGTAAAAATAGGCCTTCACATATCTCACGGAACACCAAAGCAGGAATATTTCCGCCTGCATCCCCTCCCTCAGAAAACACTACAATGGCATAACGCGGCTCCTCTATGGGATAAAGCCCTGCAAACCACCCATGTACAATTTCCTTATCGCCCACATATGCTCCTGTTTGTGCCGATGCTGTTTTGCCTCCCGCCGTTAAATACTGCGGAGCCGCCTTTTTGCCGCTTCCCTCTTCCACAACACTTTGGAGCAGTGCGCAAAGCGTATGAGAAGTTTGTTTTGACAGCACCCTGCGTGACGGAGAACGTTCATCTTTGGTGAGATGGGAGCCATCCAGGGTAACACCCCGGCACAGAGACGGAGACACCGACATTCCCCCATTGCCTATAACCGAAAGCATCTGCGCAATCTGAACCGGTGTTGCCGTAAGCTTTCCCTGTCCAAAAGAAAGATTGGCAAGCTCGCCTTGTGATATCTGCGAAATTGGCGGCAGACTTCCAGCTACCGAAGATATTCCATCTGCCAGTCGAGCCGGGGAACCAAAACCCATGGCATATGCCATATCATACAGACTCTGAGCTCCAATTTCCTGCCCCAACCCAATAAAATAAGGATTACAGGACTGTTCTATCGCCTTTACCATGTTAATAGTGCCATGTCCGTCCCTTTTGTGACAATGATACCGCTGCTCGCCAAGCTGGTAATATCCCAGACAGGTATAGTTTCTTTCAATGCTGATACCCTTTTCCAACGCTGCTGCTGCCACACATAGCTTAAAAGTAGAGCCAACATTGTAAGCAGCCGTTGCTCTGTTGAACAGAGGGCTATCTGTCTGCTCCAACGCAGCTCCCACATCTGCAATATCAAAAGTTGGAACACTCACCATGGCTAGAATTTCTCCGCTGGCCGTATCCATTACCACTACGGCACCTTTTTGCAGCTTCTCCGCAGCCTTTTCTGTAATCTTCTGTATTCCGCGTTCCAGTGTAAGCACAACACCGCCTTTGTCCGGTGCTCTTCCATCCTGTATTTCATAAGGTTCACTGCCCAGTACGCCGCCCCAGGCATCCACCATATATTTTACCTTTAAGCTTCCGCTATAAGCATCCAGCAGCTCATCATATCCCTTTTCGATTCCGGTAACACCATGGCCGGATTCATCAACATAGCCTATTACGTGTGGGGCGGTTTGCTCTACACCATACCTTATTGGAATAGAAAAAGCACTGACACCGTCTTTGCTTTCGGGCAGGACCGCAGTGGTTAACGCAAACGGCTTGCGTGACTCCATAATCTGTGCATATTGGTCAAATTGCTCTTTGGGCAGCATGCCTTTTAAAGCTGCCAGCGCCTCTGGGCCGGGCGCAACTGCCAATATGGTTTTGCTGCTGTTGTTTACCATAGGTTTAAAGTTACGGTCATATATAGTTCCCCGTTCTTCACCTATTGTCAAGGTATATAGTCCCTGGCTGACAGCAGCTGCTTTCAACTCCTGTGTGCTGCACATACGCCCGACTCGCAGCACCATTGCCGCTGCCAGGCTGATGAGCAACACATAGCTCCACACAATTCTTTTTTCCATGGTATCGCCCCTTTTTTGGTGTTAACAGTATCATTGCCAAAACAAGGCATTTACAAACATTTTAGCGGTAAAAGATTTGCTTCTTTATTTGCTACGATAAATTTATGCATTTTATTGTACATAAAAAAAACATAACAACCATGCTTTTGTGGCAAAAACACAATATTTTACATATGATATGCAAGAATAAAAAAATTAACTTGCAAATAAGCAAAAAATGCACTACAATAGAAACATCAATCGTCAGGATACCGTTTGGGGTAAAAATTCTGACTTCCACGGAGGTTGCCATGGTTCCTTATAACAAAATGAGTGTTCGGCAGTTGGAAAACGAGCTGGCTTTACTGAACAAACAGTATGACGAATATAAGAATCAAAATTTAAAGCTGGATATGTCTCGCGGCAAGCCCGAAGCAAGCCAGCTGGACTGTGCTATGGGAATGCTGGATACTGTAAACAGCACCCTTGGAGCAATATCGGAAAGTGGCATAGACTGCCGTAATTATGGCTCTCCCGATGGGCTGCCCGAAGTGCGTAAAATGCTGGCTGACATGCTGGAAGTCGGTATGGATGAAATTATTGTCGGCGGCAATTCCAGCCTTAATTTGATGTACGATACCGTAGCACGCGCCATTACACTGGGTGTGTACGGTTCTGATAAGCCATGGTGTAAGGAGCCGGTCATTAAATTTTTGTGTCCCTCTCCCGGTTATGACCGCCATTTTGCCATTTGCCAACATTTTGGCATAAAAATGATTCCAATTGAAATGACCTCAGAGGGTCCCGATATGGATCAGGTTGAGGAATATGTCAACCATGACCCCGCGGTAAAAGGGATTTGGTGTGTCCCCAAATACTCCAATCCTCAAGGTATTACTTACTCCAAAGCCACTGTAGAACGTTTTGCCAGACTACGGCCTGCTGCACGCGATTTTCGCATTTTCTGGGATAATGCTTACACCATCCACGGCTTTGAGGAGGAAGATGAACATCTGGAAAATCTTTTTGCCCTGCTAAAGCAGTATGGCAAAGCAGATATGGTCTTTATTTTTGGCTCCACCTCTAAAGTATCCTTTGCAGGTTCGGGTTTGGCAGCACTGGCTGCTTCTCGCTCTAACATTGAACTGACAAAGAAGCAGATGGCTATTCAGACCATTGGGTATGATAAAATTTCCCAGCTGATGCATGTTAGATATTTTAAGGACTTTGCAGGATTAAAGGCACATATGAAAAACCATGCAGACCTGTTGCGCCCTCGTTTCCATATGGTAGATGACATTTTCCATAAAAATCTGGATGGTCTTGAGGTTGCCAACTGGACTTTGCCAAAAGGCGGCTACTTTATTTCCTTTAACACGCTGGAAAGCTGTGCCAAACGCACTGTACAGCTTTGCCAGGCTGCCGGTGTTACACTGACCCCGGCAGGCGCTACCTACCCCTACGGCATCGACCCTCACGACACCAACATTCGTGTTGCACCCAGCTTTCCCTCCATGGATGAGCTTGCAACTGCCGCCGAGCTTTTGTGCCTGTGCACCAAAATTTCTGCAGTGGAGTATTTGCTCACCATCAGCATTTAAAATCATACTATTAATGAACGGGATAATTCCTTGCCCCTCCCTGGGGTTGGATTATCCCGTGTTTTTATAAGATTTTTTTGCTATCTGTTAGCTATCTGTAAAGATGCTGTGAACAACGACAAAGTTCCTTGTTCCTCGCACAAAGCAATGATACAATATTTCTTAGAAGCCTGTCCCATTTGGGTGGGCTGCAAATTAATTTGTTCAACCGCTTGAAAGGAGCACTGCTATGAATTATTGCAAGCGCTGTGGAAACCCTGTAGAGTCACAGGATGTGTTCTGTGGAGAATGCGGTGCTGTGCTGGCAGTACCCAGCCAAGAACCCCGCAAGTCTTCCCCCCTTCCCTATTCACTGGATGAGTCCGGCTTTATTCGTGCCACTCCGCCCCTGCCCGACACGGATGAAG
>JAEYXR010000126.1 GCA_023431215.1 Bacillota bacterium | reverse complement strand
GTCATGGGGTCCTGAAAAATCATCGAGATTTTTTCGCCGCGAATTTTTCTCATGGCTTTTATATTCTTCTTCAGCAAATCCTCGCCTTCAAAGAATATCTCACCGCCCACAATTTTGCCCGGAGGGTCTGCAACAAGGCGCATAATGCCCAGTGCAGTGGTTGTTTTACCGGCACCGGTTTCGCCCACCAGGCCAAGGGTTTCTCCCTTATTTAAGGCTAGACTGATGTTATTTACAGCCTTTACCGTTCCGTCATCCGTTACATAATGAATTACAAGGTCTTTAATATCAAGAATGGTTTCACTCATCTTCGGCAGCCTCCCTTAGTTTTTCAGACGGGGATCAAGTGCATCCCGCAGACCATCGCCCAAAACGTTAAGGGCATAAACAGTCAGCATGATGGCGATACCCGGGAAGGTGGCCATATACCAATAGTTACGAATATACTGGCGGGAGGCAGACAGCATTGCACCCCACTCGGGAGTGGGAGGAGAAATACCCAGGCCAAGAAAGGAAAGAGACGCACAGGACAGGATAGCACCTGCCACGCCCAAAGTAGCCTGTACAATGATGGGAGCCAACGCATTGGGGATGATGTGTTTGATAATGATACGCCAGTCACTGGCGCCAATGGAACGGGCAGCTTCAACAAATTCCTCGTCACGGACAGTCAGCACAGAAGCACGGACCACACGGGCGTAACCAGGCACCGAGCCGACACCGATGGCTATCATCATGTTGCCCAAACCTGGGCCAAGGGCTGCCGCAATGGCAATGGCCAGCAGCATACCGGGAATCGCCATTAAAATATCCATAGCGCGCATGATGATATTGTCGGTTTTTCCGCCGTAAAAGGCCGCCATGGCACCAAAAATACCACCTACTACTATAGATACGCCAACAGAAATCAGGCCCACCTGCAGGGATATACGGCTGCCGTAAATGATGCGGCTTAATATATCTCGTCCAAAGTTATCGGTGCCCAGCCAATGTTGGCTGTTGGGAAACTGCATTTTTTCTTTTAGGTTTTGGTCATCAAAGCCATAGGGAGCTAAGAAATCTGCAAAAATGGCGCAAAAGACCATAAAAAGAATGATGGTAAGACCCAACATTGCAGCTTTATTTTTACGCAGACGACGCCAAACATCCATCCATAAGCTGGTGCGTTTATTAGACTTTGCTTTGTTTTTGGTTGCTACTGCATTAGCCATTGGCGGTCGCCTCCTTCTTTTTCTTAATGGATTTATACTGGGATTTGATTCTGGGGTCAATAAAGCTATAGATAATATCCACAGCCAGGTTTACAAAGCTGAAGGCAATTGCCAAAAACAGAACGCTACCCTGTACAACGGGGAAGTCGCGCATTTTAATGGCATCAATCATATACTTGCCAAGACCCGGCATGGCAAAAACAGATTCTACCAGCACCGAACCGCCCAGCAGACTGCCAAACTGAATGCCGATGACCGTGATAACAGGAATCAGGGCATTTTTTAAGGCATGACGTAGCACTACAATTTTTTCTGACTGGCCCTTGGCGCGCGCGGTACGAATGTAGTCTTGACGCACCACCTCCAGCATAGAGGAACGAGTGGTACGCATGACGCTTGCTGCGCAGCTGGTTCCCAGCGTCAGTGCCGGAAGCACCCAGTACTCTGGCCCATATGAACCGGAGGCCGGAAGCCATTTTAACCAAACTGAAAATATCAGTACCGCCATCAATCCCTGCCAGAAGTTAGGCATCGAGACACCTATCAGCGAAACCGCCGTGGCAACATTATCGAAGATGGAATATTGTCGCGTAGCGGATATAATTCCGCACACCACGCCAAATATGACTGCAACTGCAGCACTAAGCACCGCAAGTTTTAAGGTCATGGGAAAACGCTCCATGATCTCGGTCATTACCGGACGTCCACTCTCATATGAGGTTCCAAAGTCGCCGCGGGTGACAAGGCCGGTCACATAGCGGCCGAATTTAACCAAAAATGGGTCGTCCAGGCCCAGCTCCTCCCGCATGGCGATCACGTCCTCTTCGCGGGCGGAATCGCCAAGCATCAGACGCACCGGGTCACCGGGGGTGATCTCAATGAGGGAAAAGACGATAAAGATGACGCCTAGCAAAACAGGAATCATCATCAATAGCCGTTTGCCGATATATTTTAACAATGCATTCACTCCTTTAATCGGTGAGAAAGAAGATAGGAGAAGTGGGAACTATTTTCAGACAACTCTTATGCTGTTGAAAACAGTTCCCACAAATCAGTTATCGTCATGGCAAAGACCGGTGGAATCAGGTGTTGACTCCGGAGGCTTTGTCAATCTTGTACTTACTTCTTATTCAAAGTACACGCTGCCGAAGTTGTGTCTGCCGGAAGGAGACAGAACCAGACCCTTGACATAATCGCGGGCAGCCAGAATCTCTTCGCCGTTCCACAGGAAGATTTCGGGAGCTTCCTCTACAATGATCTTCTGTGCAGCAGCATAGGCAGCCTTACGAACCTCGGGATCCACGCTGGCGCGTCCTTCCTCCAGATGTTTGTCCAGCTCTGCATTGCTATACTGTGTGGTGTTGGACCATGTGGGCAGGCCGCTGTGGAAGGTCTCGTACAGGCCGTAATCAGCATCGCCGGTATTGGTGGTCCAGCCCAAAGCAAACATATCAAAGTCGTTGTTTACAATCTTATCCAGATAGGTGGCATTTTCAAGAACAATGGTCTCAACCTCAATGCCAACCTGACGCAGCTGATTCTGCATGATTTCAGCGGTATCAATACGCTGCTGAGAATCGGAAACAGTAAAGGTGGTCTTGAAGCCCTCGGGGAATCCAGCCTCGGCCAGCAGAGCCTTTGCCTTTTCGGGATCATAGGTATACTGCATGACGTCGTCGGAGTAACCCCAGATAACAGAGGAAATGGGGCCGGTGGCAACAGAGCCGGTCTCGCCATAAACTGCCTCTACAATAGACTCTTTATCTACTGCATAGGTAATTGCTTGACGAACCTTGGGGTTGTCAAAGGGAGCACGGGTGCAGTTAAAGCCCACAAAGTTGAGAGAGAAGTTGGGAGCACGGTGCATTACAACACCCTCGGAGCTTTCCAAAATGGGAATATCGGTAGGCAAAACGTTGTAGATGATATCAACACCGCCGGACTCTACCTCAATGGTACGGCTGGCAGCCTCTGTAATAACGCGGAAGGTCAGGTTGTTAAACTTAGGTGCGCCATCCCAGTAGTCAGCGTTGCTGGTCATTTCAATGCGGTCGCCCTTAACCTGCTTGGAGAACTTAAAGGCACCGGTACCCACAGGGCCGGTCTCTGCGTTATAATCGGCAGCAGAGGCGGTCTTTTCATTGACAATGTACAGGAAGCACAGAGCAGCCAGCTGGTCGCCCTTGGGAGCCTTCAGCTTCAGCTGCAGGGTCTTGCCGTCTTCCAAAATTTTGGTGTTGTCAATGTCGATATTTTCGACAATCCAAGTGGTGTACTCGCTGTCGATACCACGCTTAAAGCTGTAAAGAACGTCACCAATGGTCAGCTCTTCGCCGTTGTGGAACTTGATACCGGATTTAACGGTGAAGTTGAGGGTGGTGTCGTCAATCCACTCATAGGTGTCAACCAGACTGGGAACAACTTCGTTATTCTCATTCTGCTTGAACAGAGTATCAAACATCTGGTCTTTCATGGTACTGGAAATGCTGTCGTTGGAGCCATAGGGGTCAAAGCTGCGGGGCTCGCCGGAAATGGCAATGACAAGGGTATCCTTATTGGCTGCGGAAGAACCGCTGCTGCCGTCAGCTGCAGGTGCACTGCTGGCATTGTTGCTGCCGCCGCAGCCCACAACCAGCATAGACAGTGCTAAAACAGCGCTGACAAATGCGATGATTCTTTTCTTCAATGGAAATTCCTCCTTTTGATATGCCGCCTAAAACGGTCTGTTCTTAAAGGGTCATAGTGATATATGTATCAGCCTCTCAGCCGAAAACATTGAATTAATTTAGTTTGCGGGGTATCCAAGTAAGGCTTTAAAGACATCACCCATCTGCTTTTGGGCTTCTGGTGTGTATTTATTTGCCTTTTGCAGGTCTTTTACCTGCTGCTTCATGCTTTCATAAGCTTTCAGCACTTTGGTGTCCTTATAAAAAAGTATGACTGCTTTGCCTTGGGTTTCGGCCGCCGGCGCAAGGCTGGTAACAGGAAAGTCCATCTCCGCCTTGCAGCTTAGACCATACCGCACAGCGGTATTGGCAGCCAGAGGCTCTATCACGACAAACTCCTCCGGTGTAAGCGAAGCACTTAACGCCAAAGGCTTCAGTCCCCGCTCCACCATCTCGCAAAAAGCCTCAATCATACCCAGTTGAAAGGAGATTGAATCAATTGAAACACTTATCATCTCTTATCTGCCTCTTACTTGCGGGAAGCATAGTAGTCGTTCAGCGCTGCTTCCATTCTGTTGAGTCCTTCAGTAAGCATTTCACGGCTGGTGGCAAAGCAAAGACGTGCATGTCCCCGTGAGCCTGGACCAAAGAACTTTTCGGTACCGGGAACCAAGGCAAGCTTGCCGTGCTCCAGCATATAGTCAACAAACTCCTGACCCTCCATACCGGTGCCCTCAATGTTGATATACAGCAAATAAGTGGCAAAGGGCATATGGCAGCTTAGACCGGGCATTTTGTTGATGCGCTCCAAAGCATAATCACGGTTGCCCTTTAAATGCTCCAGGAATTTTTCAACCCAGTAATAAGACTTGTCCAGACATGCCATGCCGGCAATCTGAGAAAGAGAGCTGATGCCCCCGGCGGTGGTCATCACAGCCGACTTAGCTACCAAACGGTCAAAAATTTCTTTGTTGGGTGCATAAATGCAGCCAATGCGCAGGCCTGCCACACCAAAGCTCTTGGAGAAGCCAAAGACAGACAGGGTACGCTGATTTTTTTCGGCCCCCAAAGCCAGAAGGCTGAGGAAGGGCTTTTCGGGGAATACAATGTCGGACCAAATTTCATCGTTCATAATCCAAAGGTTATGACGGTTGGCAATGTCCAATACATGCTCCAGGTCTTCTCTGCTGTACACCATACCCAAAGGATTGTGGGGATTACAAAAACCGATCATCTTGGTTCTTGGGGTAACATAGCTTTCCAGCTCGCTTAAATCCAAGCCGGAATTGTCGGCCTTTAGCTTTGCAGGAAAGTAAACAGGAACACCGCCGGCAGCCAGGGTAGATTCTTTAAACAGATAGTCTACGGGGTCAAAAATAATTACTTCATCCCCGGGCTGCAAAACAGTCTCAGCAATGACATACATGCCTCTTGCTGCACTGTCAATGGGCAGCACCAGCTGGGCATCTACGTTTTCCTGCTTGCGCTCATTGAGGCATTTTGCAATGCTCTCTCTAAATTCGGGCAGGCCTAGCTTCGGTGTATAAGAAAGGTAACCATCCTTTACATAATCAATAATATCCTGCCGAATTTCCGGTGCCACGGGAAAATCCGGATCAGCAGCCGTAAGAGGAATTACCCCCTCAGGAACTTCTGCCCATCGGTAATTAAAAGCACGTTTCTTTAAAATATCTAAATTGATATTTTCATTGGAAAAAAAGTTCATTTTTGTCCTCCTAACAAAAAGTTACATATATTTATTCAAAAAATCTGATATGTATTCAAAAAAAATGGTAAGTCCTGCGTAAAAAAATTACGACGATCTAAAAGCGTCGCAAATGTTATGAAGCATTTTTCTTACAGCACAAATTTCATATTATGTAACAAAATGCAATTTAAAGCGATAAATTATTCTTGCGTTACGACAATTATAGTAAAAAATGTCGCAATAGTCAATATTTATGTAAAAAAACATTGCAAAATCAAGGAATCAGTTTAGAAATAGAAAGTTTTGGTATATCCATCCTTCATTTATCTCAACTTGCTTTTGCTGTAATTTCATTTTAGACGATACTGGATAACCTAATGATTTTAATTTTACCTGCTAATTCTGAGAGAAAATTTATTGTGCGGCGCTACCTGTATTTTTGGGCCGTTACTCTTTCTTTACTTTATTGCCTGGCTTTAGTAAAATAAAATGAAACTACAACCTATGGGGAGGCAATGCTATGTTCACACATCAAAAGCTGTTGGTAGGCTGTGTAGCCGATGATTTTACGGGAGCCGGTGATGCTGCATCTTTTTTGGCCGCCGGCGGAATCCCCACTGTACTGATTAGCGGTATTCCAAATGACAACACAGAAATTCCTTTGGAGTTTGGCGCAGTTGTCATTGCGTTAAAATCCCGTACCCAGGCAACTGCTGCCGCAGTGTCCGATACCCTTGCTGCGGTAAGCTGGCTGCAAAAACGGGGTGTCGATACCCTTTATTTTAAATACTGTTCCACTTTTGATTCAACCCCGTATGGCAATATCGGACCGGTTGCAGACAGTATTTTGGAAAAATGTAACACTCCCTACTCTATCCTTTGCCCTGCCTTGCCTGTCAATAAAAGAACTGTGCGGGACGGTATTTTGTATGTTGCTGATGTTCCCCTTGCCCAAAGCCATATGAAAAACCATCCTTTGACCCCAATGTGGGAAAGCGACATTACTAAACTGATGGAGCCCCAAAGCAAATACCCTACATTTAAAATTAACGCTCAGTTGCTTGGTCAACCCAAAGAGCTACAGGAGCTAATTGCATTATTGCAGCAGAAAAACCCCCATTTTTATCTTTGTGTTGACTATTATTTGCCGGAACACGGTGAGCAGATTGCCAAAAATTTTGCCAACCTCCCCTTTTTAACCGGTGGTTCCGGATTGCTCAAGGATCTCGCTGCTTTTAAAACCGGCGGCAGTCGGGTAACACTTCCCTCTTTTGGGCACTTGCACAACACCGGTGGAAGAGTGCTTTTAGCAGGCAGTTGCTCTGTTGCCACCAAAGAGCAGGTACAGCGCTTTTTACAGTCCGGTGGCCATGGCTATATGCTTAATCCAAAGCACCTGTTGGATAAAAGCCAGTCTGTTGAAGAAGCATGGAGCTTTCTGCAGACCCACCGGGACAAAGATGTTTTAATATACAGTGCCGGCAGCGGCGGAATTTTAGAAAACACCGATGCCCAAGCTGCTGATATTTTGGAGAAAACACTTGCCGAGCTTGCCCGCCGTGCAGTGCAGTCCGGGTGCACCCGGCTAATTGTGGCAGGTGGTGAAACCTCTGGTGCAGTTACCCAGGCCTTAGGATACCTCTCATTTTATATTGGAGAAAGTGTTGCTCCCGGTGTCCCTGTTATGGTACCTGCCGAAAATACGTCACTGCGCCTGGTATTAAAGTCCGGAAATTTTGGAGACCCTGACTTTTTCCTCACCACTTTAGCTTAAGTAATAAGATTCACCATAAAAAGCATATAAAAGGAGAAGCAGTACGCTTCTTTATCACCGCAAACTAAAAAAGAGTGATTGAGCAGAAGCATAAATATATGTAGCGGTTATCAAAAAAGGGGAGCAGTTTTTGCTACTCCCCTTTAAATTGCGCCTTTTTTAGTTTGACAAAATTAATTGCCACAAAGATGTTGTCCTTTCAGGTCTCTGGTGGAAGGTCTACCACAGGGCCGGCTTTTGCCTTGGTATGTTTAGCCTTGCCTTGTATCTCCGGTACCGGAGGTTCATTATTCTTGGGAATATGGGTTATGTGATTACTTTCGGTACCGTGAGGCTCCTTGGGGCTTGGTCTGCGCATTCCTGCTTTTGCCATTTTTCATTCCTCCTATTAATTCTCTGTTTGTGTCCATACATGATATTTGTCAGTTATAGTATGCTGCGGCATCACAGTAATTATCAAGGAAATTGAATAATAACTAAAAAGCACAGTAAACATGCCCTATATTGTAAATAACATTAGTTAACATTGCTATTTTGGTTAGCTTTGGTTCATGCTGCTACAGGCTTGAGCAGCTTAAGAAACTGTGGAATTATTTTACCATTCACCCACAGTGGTTTAAAGGTATATATTATAGTAGTGCATTCGTGATATGTATTAGAGAGAATAAAATGATTCAATCTAAAGAGGAACCGTATATTGTTGTTAAAGCTTCGGTTAGTTGCTTGAATGCATCTTCTTGCTTTCATGTTAATGATACCGATTCACAAAACAAATCTTTAACCTTGCTTGCCTGCTATGCCTTTGCAATAACAAAATGGCTCCTGCTAAAACAGGAGCCATTTTGTTATTTACACCAGACTATAACTACTAAAAGAGTTTATTTGCTTTTTGAGGATTTTTCTTTCTGCTTATCTTTTCCGTTGGAGTTATCCTTATCTTTGTTGCTGTTATCGGGTTTTTCGGGTTTGGCATTGTTCTCTTGAACAGGCTTTCCCTTATCCTTTTCAGCGTTGCCATTTTGTCCTTGGTTATCGGGCTTGTTTGGTTTTACACTTTCTTCAATTTCATCTTTTTCATCTTCAAAGCGACCATACAGCTCATCCAGCAATCCGCCTAAAATTTTATTGTCAATACTGCCACTTTCGGTTTTCAAAATTTCTTTTCCAAGCTTTTCAATTTCTTTTACAAGCTTAGAAAGTTCAACCGAAGAAAGCTTGTTTGCTCTCATAATTGTTTTTACAGAAGCATCAGACCATTTTTCAACAAAATCTTCATCCAATTCTTCTCCAGCTTCTTCGGCCAGCTTTTCAATCAGGTGAAGCTTACCGGGTGTAAGACCTAGCTCATGGGCATATTCAACACGGTCTTTACCCAATGCAAAATCTACAACCTCCACCTTATTGTCTTCTCCCAAAGCTTCATCCACGGTTTTGCACACTTCATTTTGAACCCTGCTGGCAAGTCTTACCGCATATTCATCATTTTTTGAAGATGCTGCAATTACCACTCCTCCGCCTTGTCCTTGAGAAATGTATCCATTTTGAATGATTGCCTGTACAGCAAGCTGAACCGCATTATCTACTTTCATATTTTTCAGTTTTATTTCGGTTAAAATCTTTTCTCCGTCATCATTTACCGCTGTAACACCCAGTACACGGTCAAAGCGGTTCAAAGATAATTCGATGGAAGGATTTACATCCAGACTCATCGTAGAGTAAGGCATGGCATATGCGCTTGCAGAAATAACACAAACAGCAAAAACCGCAGCAGCTGCCGCTGCAAATTTAACAATATTATTTGTTTTCACAACAATCACCTGTCCTAAACTGTAATTTTGGTTTGGTACCAATTTGACAGTGCCGTCCTGGGTGAGCGCCGCTGCTTTATTGCCTCTTATTTCAACAATTGTTCCTTTCATGGGCGCTCCTCCTTTTTCATTGCACTAAGATATTGGGACAGGTGGGGATACTCTCCGGATAGTAACACCACCGCCGCTATTATATATTTACGGTGGCGCTCTAATAATTTTCGGGGTAGGCCGCAATTTTTTTCAATTTTTTGCAATGGCAAAAATTTATCAGCAAATAAGTCCTCTGCAAGCTTGGCATTTGACAGCAAATATTGAACTGCCATACGGCAAGCATTTTTGGTCTTTTTTGATTTGGGGCTGCATGCAGCCAGGTCATAAAAAGAAAAACCGAAATCAGAAAACACCTGATTGGCTGCTTCTATTTCCTCTGCGGCTGTAGTTTGGGACTCAAACAATGCCTGCTGATTCATCACTGTTTGTACAGATTTTTCTAAAGGTGAAAAATCCTCCTGATTGCTGCTTTCAAAAACATAGGGAGAAACACTGACTTCACGTAAACGACTTTGACTTCTTAAATAATCATATAGCTGATTCCGAGTTACCACTCTGGCAAACGCTAAAAATTCGCCTTTACTGTCATCATAATTTTCTACTGCTTTGCTAAAAGCAAACATGGCGATAGAATACTCATCATCGCTTTCTGATATATAGCGTCCGCACACATCGTGGCAGCAGCGCAACAAAAACCATTTTTGAGATTCTATTAGCTCATTAAATAGTTTTTGATCGGTTTTGGCCTGTATCGCAACGCTATTTAATTGCTTCAAGTCATCACCTCCCTGTTTCTTAAACATAATATAGACACCTTTATTTGTCAACAGCATAATATTTAAGCAAATATACCAAAAAATAACAAATACTTTAGAATATTATAGAATAATTACTTTCATCATCCAAAAAGGTAATAACCTACATAATATGTAGGTTATTACCAGTAGAATTGTGCATCACTCCATGTTATAATGAGGTTGTTCTTGCAAGACAAATACTATAAAGGAGGTTCACAAAAATATGTTTTGCTTTAATGATATTTTTGCATTCCTTAACAAGTGCTTTGGATCTTGGTGCTAATTTTATAACATAATAATGATGAGCAGCCCTAGGCAATATGGGGCTGCTCTTTTTGTTTGTCTGCAGGCATACAAATTTACATATAGATATACAAAACCTTTTAAACCTCTTCTAACAAATTGCTTTATTATAGTCTGATATGGCTTTTGCTGCCTCACATCTTAACTCTAAACAGGATCTATTTTGAGCCTAGTGCCCATTGTGCCAAAAGCAATGCCGAATACATTCACCCCCAGAGCCTTGAAGAAATTACCTTGCTATGGTAAACTTTTTTATATATACAATTCAACAAAACAATGATGAGCGTATAGCAGTTGCTTTTTACGCTCTACTTATTTTGATTAACTTTTGACAGGAGGTATTATGTCCTATTTACTTGTGTGTACTGTAGTTATCCTTCTTTGTGTGTTGGTCAGCCGTTTGACACATAAACTAGGAGTACCTGTTCTGTTGGCATTTATTGCATTGGGCATGCTTTTTGGGGAAAATGGAATTTTTCGTATTCCCTTTGATAATTACCAGTTATCAGAGCAGATTTGTACCATTGCCCTAATCTTCATTATGTTTTACGGCGGATTTGGAACAAACTGGGATGAGGCCAAGCCCGTGGCAATAAAGGCAGCCGTTTTGGCTTCCTTGGGCGTTGTTTTAACAGCCGCACTAACGGGTGCTGTATGCATCTTGTTTTTAAAACTTCCGGTATTGGATGCCATGCTTTTAGGGGCTATCCTCAGCTCTACCGATGCGGCATCTGTGTTTTCGGTGCTTCGGTCTAAAAAACTGGGTCTTCGTGAAAACACGGCATCCCTGCTGGAGGTAGAGAGTGGTAGCAACGACCCTTTTGCCTACATGCTCACCATCACCCTGCTTTCTGTCATGAGTGGAAGTTCCAGCGGAACCCAGCTTTTGTGGCTGACTATGAAGCAGCTGCTGTTTGGTATTTTGTTTGGTGTTGCTATTGCACTTTTGGTCAGAGAATTTTTACGGCACTATCATTTTCCTGTTCCTGGGTTTGACATGGCATTTTTTATTGGAATTGCCTTACTTTCTTATGCGCTCCCGGCAGCACTGGGTGGAAACGGTTATCTAAGCGCCTACATTGTAGGAATTATACTGGGAAACTGCCGCATACGAAAGAAAAAGTCGCTGGTTCATTTTTTTGATGGATTTACAAGCTTGATGCAGATGCTGATTTTCTTTCTGCTGGGGCTTTTGGCTACTCCCGCACGTATTCCGCAAATCCTTATTCCCGCAATTATTATTGCTTTGCTATTGACCTTTGTGGTGCGCCCCTTAGCGGTAACTATATGCCTAACCCCCTTGGGCTGCAGCATACGCCAACAGCTGCTGGTTTCATTTGCCGGACTGCGAGGAGCTGCATCCATTGTTTTTGCAATAATGGCAACCGTCCATGAGGCACAGACCTCCGGCGACCTGTTTCACATGGTTTTTTGTATTGTACTGTTATCCATTGCGTTTCAGGGTTCTCTCCTTGCACCGGTGGCCCGTTGGTTGGGAATGTGTGACCAGAGCATTGACGACGCAAAGAGTTTTAGTGACTATACCGACCAGGTAAAGCTCTACTTTATTAATCTTGAAATTTATGACGGACATTCATGGGAAGGAAAACCCTTGCACGAAATTAACCTTCCCCCGGATATGTTAGTAATTATGTTGCTGCGCAATGGTGAGAATGTTTTACAAGGCGGTGACACCATATTCCATTCTGGCGATTCGGTTATTTTAAGCGCCCCTGCTTACCAAGATGAGGTAGGGCTTGCGCTTCAAGAAAAATCTATTACCCAAAACAGCCCTTGGGTTGGCAAAACAATTGCAGCATTTTCTCCCAAAAAGGAAGAGTTGGTGGTAATGATTTTACGTGGTGAGCAAACTATTATTCCCAACGGCGACACAACCATTGAAGCAGGTGATGTGCTGGTAATAAGCGAGAAAAAAATGTCTGTACTGTAATAACAACTTGCTCTTTTTCAGTTCCATACTAAGAGCATTTCTCTATTAACAATGGCAATACACCCAAAGGAAATCTGCTATTTTAAAATGAGCCGCAATATCAGATTGTTACTGCTATTCCGAGCAAATTGCCAAAGCTGGCTGCCAGTCTACGTACGTTTCCGAGACAAATTTGCTTATATTGTCACGAAAGAAGGTTCGCTTCAGGATGTTTGGAATTTTAAATGCTGAACTGTGCCAGAGGTTGTCCCAGTCCGCCAGTGCCATCATCGGCCACCATGTGCTGGTTACTGATGAGGAAGGCATTGTGCTGGGCAGCAACGACCCCGCACGTGTGGGTACGCTGCACGAAGCCTCTTTGGAAGTACTCGCTTGCGGACGTCAGTTATACCATGATGTCAATGTTGCCGGCAAACTCTCAGGTACCAAGCCAGGTACCACCATCCCCCTCTCCATCGGTGGTAAAATCATGGGTACCATCGGCATCACCGGTAAACCAGAAGAGATCTCGAAATACGCCGTGCTCATCCAGCAGCTTGCTCAGACCTTTTTGGACTTTCAGCTGCGGCAACAGTTCTCCCAATACAGCGAATACGAAAAATTAAGTCTGCTGCACGATCTGATTGTAGATGTACAGGATGATGACGTGGAGTTTATACATAACAACGCCTACAAAATGGGTTACGACCTCAACCTGCCTCGGGTGGTGTTGCGGGTGGAAGTAGAACCATATGGCCTTCAAAGTCAGGGAACTACGCCCATGTCTCAGCGCATCATGGAATACATGAACAAACTGTTTATTCACCCGCAGGATTTTTTCTGCATGCAGAATAACTCTGAGGTGGTAGCTATGCCACTGTACTTTGAAAGTTCCGGTGGTATGGACGCACTCCGCCAAAAGATACAGGGTCTTCTGGATGGCCTTAGTGGTGAATACCACACCCTCTGCTTAGGGATTGGTGCCCCCACCAGTGGGCCCAAAGGGCTCCACGCCTCCTATCAGGATGCCACTCTGGCCCTGCGTGTACTCCATATGCGGGATATTTCCCATGGCTATCTCACGGCCTGCGACATTTTTTTGGAAAAACTGGCTCTTAACCTTGACGATGAGGTCTGCAATCATGTCAGCTCTACCCTGCTGCGCAACATTCAGGAAAGCGAGGCTGGAGACCAACTGCTCCAACTGGTTAACCACTGGTGCCAGTCCCACTTCAATTTTGCCAAAACAGCGGAAGCTTTACACATCCACAAAAGCACCCTGGTTTATCGCTTCCGCCGCATAGAAGAAAAATACGGTTTGGATTTGTATGATTTTGATAGAACCATGGCACTTTACCTTGTCAACCTGCGTCGTTTAATGCGACTTAAAACCTGATTGTTTGAAAATTAACAACCTTTATTGGGCCTACGCCCTCTGTTTTCATACTTTTCGTACGAAAACAGAGGGCTTAGGCCCAATTTTTTCCTTTTTTCTTAGGATGACACCCTATCATAAAAATGCTAATATTTTATCTGTCAGTTAATAGAAATTATACATTTTGCATTCAACCCTAATCAAGCCTATTATTTTAATCCCACAAGTGAAGAAAGGATGATTCTCATGACACCTAAAAAAATCGCCGTTCTGGGTGGTGGCAATGGCGCACACACCATGGCTGCTGAATTTGCTATGAAAGGTCACACCGTTAACTTGTACGAAATGCCTCAGTTTAAGAACAACATGAAGAAGGTTTTTGAAACCAACACCATTATCCTAAAGGGCAACATCAAGGAGCTACAGGGTCCTGTAAAACTTAACATGGTTACAGATGACATTGCCAAGGCCGTGGAAGGCTGCCACTACATTTGCATTGTTACCCCCGCTTTCGCCCACTCCGGCTATGCAAAGCTGCTGAAAGGTCATGTACATAAGGATCAAATCATCATCACCTATCCCGGTGCTTTTTCTGCTTTGGTACTGAGACAAGAGCTAGGTGAAGAGGATTGCCCCGTTTTGGCTGATGCCAATAATCTACCCTATGACTCCCGCTTGGTGGAGCCCGGCTCCAATACTGTCAACGTATTTGGCCGCAACCCCATCAACATTGCTTTCTTACCTGCTGAGAAGGGTCCCGGTCTAATTGACGAAATGCGTGAGGATCTGTTTCCCTTTGAGAAAATCTACACCGATGTTCTGGAGTGTGGTCTGGCCATTGTAAATCCTGACTGGCACGCAGGCCCCGTTTTGTTCAACATCAGCAACATTGAGCGTCCTCAGGTTAATTTTTTCCTGTATGAGCATGGTTGGACACCAGCCGCCTGCCGCCTGAATATTGCCATGGACAAAGAGCGCAAAGCCATCGGCCAGGTCCTGGGTTATAACCTGCGTCCCATGGAGGACTTTGCCGGCCGCCCCGAGGACTACGAGTGGACTTGGCAGGACTTGTACAAAGAGGGCCACGGCTCCATCGGTCTCACCCCCATCTGCGGCCCCAATGATTTGAGTAGCCGTTACCTTACAGAAGATATCCCCTTTGGTTTGGTCCCCTGGGCCGCCATTGGCGAAAAGCTGGGTGTGGATATGCCCCTGACCAACGGGTTTATAGACATCATCAATATTGTTCACGAAAAAGATTGGCGTGCCGAGGGCCGCAATCTGGAGCAACTGGGCATTGCTGACCTTAACAAGGATCAGCTTCTGAAATACGTTCAAACTGGTGTAAAGTAAGCGGCATCCCCAAATGTTCACAATTTCGTAAGTCAACGAAATCCGTCTTACCGATCTAAAAAAATTATCGGAGGGAACAATATGAAAATAAACAAGTTGATTTGCATGACATTGTCCGCAGCCCTGTCTCTGACTATGCTGGCCGGCTGTGGCGGTTCCAGCCCTCAGAATAATGCAGATCCGTCAGGAGAAAAACCGAGCGTATACACCCTACGCATTGCAACCCATTATAACCAGGAACACTTAGGCTATGCCTCTTTAACTCGGATTGAGAAAGAGCTGGAGAGCAAGAGCAACGGCCGTTTGGATGTCACACTATACCCCTCCTCTCAGCTGGGAGACTACACACTGACCTTTCAGGAGCTATCTGAAGGCACGGTAGACATGGCTCTCATCCCAATTCCGTCCGAGTATGATTCCCGTCTGGAGATGAACTTTATCCCCTATCTGGTCAACGACTATTCTTCCATGTCTGATGCCTTCGGCCCCGAATCTTTCTTTTGCAGTAAATATACCGAAATTATGAACGACCTGAATATCAGGTGGCTGGGCACCTATGCAGAAGGTATGATTGGTTTGGGCTTTGCCTCCTATCCCGAGGGTTACAACGATGTAAATGACTCCAGCACCGCCAAAGCCAACACGCTGGTACGCGCCCCTGCCATCGAGGTATATAACCTGGTAACCCAGGACATGGGCTATGGTGCTACCACCATCCCGTATTCTGACCTGTATACCTCCATGCAGACCGGTGTCTGCAACGGCTGGATTGGCGGCACGCCTCAGCTGAACTATTCCGACTTCCGCGATGTAATCAAGTATTATGTGCCTTATAATGTTTTTGTGGAAAACATTGGTTACATGATGAGTCAAAAGGTGTACGACAAGATGCCGGCAGACCTGCAGGAGCTGATAACCCAGACCTTCATGAATGAAGCTTTGAACTCTTACGAAACGGCCGAGTCCGCTGATAACGACGCCATTCAGAAAATGAAGGATTATGGCATTGAGATTCTAGAGCTGACGCAGGATGAGCTGGTCGCTTATCGGGAGCATATCATCAAAACCACTTGGCCTAAGCTGACTGGAAATATCGGCGAGGACATTCTAAACGAGCTGATTGCCGCAAATAGTTAAGAGAATAAGGAGAGCTTCTATATTGCCGGCTGCTGTGCCCTGGTATATGTGTACAGATGCATCATGTTCAAATCCTTTACCGGGGTGCCAGCCAGGCTAGGAGCCTCCTTTGTCTGGGAAAAGTCTAAGAAAGTGAGGAGTTGTGAATGGCCAAGGAACGCTTTGACTTGGAAAAGACCCTCTTTTGGAAAGTTCTACATAATATGGTCAAATGGCTGATGATTATCGGCAGCGTCTGCTCCACAGCCATCATGGTGTGGGCCGTGATTAAGCGCTATTTCTTCAAAGGCAATCTCTACGGCTCGGATGAAATTATTATGTTATTTGCTTTTTGGCTGTATTTTATGGGCTCCGTTTACGGCAGCTATGAAGATAGCCATATTAAGGCCGACCTGCTAAATGTATACATCCGAAATATTCGTTATAAGGATGGTTTATCTCTGGTTGCCCAAGGGCTTACCGTACTGGTAAATACCATCGTTTTGGTGTGGGCCACTAAGTATTTCACTGGTGAAATTGCTAAGTGGGGGCTTTCCACTTCCCTGAAGATTCCCTTGGTCATCCCCAAGTCCTCGGTTTTCTTCGGATTCCTGCTGATGGAGTTTTATCACGTGTATTATCTGCAGCGCAACATCAGAATTTACCTGAGAGAGGGATATTACACCACGGCTGTGCCGGGTGACTATGTGTCTGACCGGCTAAAGGAAAAGTATCCATCCATTACGTTGCCCAATAAGGCTCAGGCCAAGGCAATTCTCGATGAGATGAAATCCAAGGCAGAGGAGGGGAATAACGGATGATTCCAATTATAATCAGTATTTTAATCTTAATCGGCTGCCTGGTGGTGGGAATGCCTATCCCCTTTGCTTTCGGTGGCGCATTTCTCTGGGTCACCTATTCCCTTGGCTTTAACCCCAACACTCTT
This sequence comes from Bacillota bacterium, assembly GCA_023431215.1. Classification (GTDB taxonomy): domain Bacteria; phylum Bacillota; class Clostridia; order Oscillospirales; family Ruminococcaceae; genus Angelakisella. The sequence continues at coordinate 14,409 of JAEYXR010000126.1, read as the reverse complement.
TTGGCCAGCGGATATACACAAATAAATTCCACCATCCTTCTGGCCATTCCCCTGTTTGTTCTGGCAGGGAAGGTTATGGAAAAGGGCCGCATCGGTGACGCTTTGATTGGTTTAGTAGAGCGTTTTGTGGGACGCTTTAAAAGTGGACTGGGCGCGGTAGCGGTCATCACCTGCGCGGTATTTGGATCTATCTCCGGAAGCGCCTCTGCCACCCTGTCTTGCATTGGTGCCCTAATGGAGCCCCGCCTGACCCGTGCAGGCTACGAGAAGGGCTATACCGCCGCCCTTTTGGCTGCCGCCTGCCCGCTGGGACTGCTGATTCCGCCAAGTTCCGCCCAGGTTCTGTATGCCTGGTCCAGCGGCACCTCGGTTTTGGCCTGCTTTACAGCCACCATCGTTCCCGGATTGATTTTGGTTATACTTCTGTGCCTGGTCAACATGGTATTGACCAAAAAGTTCAACATCGTACAGCCACCAAAGGAAGACTTTGAGGCCTGGGGCAGAAATACGGTCAAATCCACAGTTCGTGCTATCCCTGCTTTGATCATGCCTGTGATTATCCTGGGGGGAATCTATGGCGGAATTATGACAGCTACCGAGGCTGCCGCCATCAGCGTGGCCTATGCCATTCCCTGTGGTATGTTTATCTATAAAGGTCTGAAAGGTGATGGTCTGCATCAGGCACTGAAAGAATCTGCCTGCGCTACCGGCGTAATCATGGTTATGTTCTTTATGGTTATGATTTTTAGCAAACTGCTGACCATGCAGAATGTGCCTGCACAAATTGCCAATGCTCTGCTGAGCATCACAGACAACAAGTACCTGATTCTTTTGATGATTAATCTCTTTATGATTATCATCGGCATGTTAATGGATGACACCAGTGGTATTCTGCTTTGTACCCCTATCCTGCTTCCTATCGTGCAGGGCATCGGTATTCACCCGGTCCACTTTGCTGCCATTCTAGGTGTCAACCTGGGTATGGGCAATATCACGCCGCCTACCGCACCCATGCTGTACCTAAGCGGACGTGTCTGCGGAGCCAAGATAAACAAAATGCTCTCTCCCACCATGATTTTTATTATCTTTGCTTGGATTCCTACGCTGTTGCTTACTACTTACATTCCGGAAATAGCAACTTTCCTTCCTAAGCTCATGATGCCCAAGATCTTTGCTTAATCAGGAAAGCCACCTTTCCACTTCTTTGCCTACACTCCCGCTTTCATTCTTGCTACTTATAAATCAAAGTTGGCATTATTTTCTCCTTGTTTGTTGGTGGGTAACGTATAATATCTCGTCACTACACCAACCAGCTCAAATAGCAGAATAACACTTAAAAAAGGGCGTCGATTAAATCGACGCCCTTTTTTCACGCTTGTATAACGGCAGCAAGCTAAACCGTCTCCTGACAGTTCAAATCAACAGTTAAACTGGTGATTGAACAAGCTTTATCTTCGTTTATCTTTTATTTATTTTCACTTATGGGGAACCTTGTTTTTTAGCACTATTTTTAAAAAATAAAACAGCAGAACTATTAAATATCATGTGAAAAACAATTGAAGGTATTATAGAACCTGTAGTGTATGTAATCTTTGAAAAAAAGTATCCACCAATTGCGGCTATCATTACCTTTTTAGTTGTACTTCTGCTGAACCCAAAATATTGAATATGCATGATGCCAAACAACACAGAACAAATAGTGACCGCCAAATTTACGGTAACAAAATCAATTTGCAAAAGAATTGGTAAAATTGTACCACGAAACAGAAGTTCCTCAAATATTGGAAAAATAGCAATAAAATCTATTATCTGTTTTTTGTCGTTCATACGGTATCCGGAAAAACGAGCAAAACCCACAGCACAAACAGCAATTAATAAGAAGTCTTTTAATAAACCGAAATGAAAGAAAGCAAATGAGTTGTTCCAAATATAGCTGCTCTGATAAAGCAAGCTTATGGATAAGACTATGAAAGCCCAAAAGTAGACATGATATTTTTGAACCCTTAATTTAATACAAAAAAATCGTGTAATAGAATAAAGGAAAGAAAGTATAACGCAAATAAAAATACTTGTCATATATTTATTCCCAACCCAGTATGTAATCTTTAGCATTGCTTATCTAGAAACTATATAGGTGATGTTTCATCAATTATAGCATCCTCATATTTTTATAGATACTCACATTATAGCTAAACATGACAATTATTTTTAGTTGTAAAAAGCAGGCGGCAAACGTTATAGCTACTCTAAAAACTGCTTTATTGTACTATTCTCTATGCAATTCTTAAAGGCAATGTGACTTTTAAATGGTGGCAGTATTCTATAGAAGGGTGACCTATTAGAGTTAAGATATCAAGACTACCACCGCTATAGGACTCCCACCTTGGATAAAGAGGGTCTTGTAGCGGTAGCTTCTTTAGTATATAGAACGTATTCATGCCTGAGCTTATAACCTTTGCAACAAACTTTTGGCAACCTCCGCAGCCAACTCTTTTCCGGTCTTTGTTGCGCAAAGGCCACCCCTGCAGGTACAGCAAAGCTCATCGGGGAGCATTTTGCCAACTGATAACATCGTACAGATAGTCTCATCCAGGGGTATGTGTGACGTCATGCCACACATCGCCATATTGGATGCCATCACCACTACAGCGGTTGCCGTAACGTTTCGTTCTATACATGGTACCTCGGTAATACCCCCGATAGGATCGCAGATTAACCCAAGAAAGCTATGCATTGCAATTGAGGCTGCGTCAAGGCACTGTCTTATGTTGCCTCCCAGCAGCTGGACGACACCCGCAGCAGCCATACAGGCAGCGGCACCCACCTCGGCCTGGCAGCCAGCCACTTCTCCGCCGAAGGTAGCCTGATTTGCGATAAAAGCACCCACAAGACCGGCTGTCCACAGCGCGTTGATGATCTGCATGTCCGAGTAACACAATCTTTCTCCAAGGGCTACGATTGTTGCTGGAAGGATGCCGCTGGAGCCAGCAGTAGGAGCAGCAACAATAGCCCTATGGATGCAGCTGTTCTCCATAACCGCAACAGCACTTTTCATACAACATTCCAATACACCCATATCAACTGGTAGTTTGTTAAGCCTCATGAGTCTTTCAGAAATCATTGGAGCAATCAGCATCTTTACCGGATCGTCCGCAGGAGGCGGCATCATGGATCTACGCATCACACACAGTACGTGTCTCATGCACTGGTCAATATCCTCCAACCCAATGGCGCCTAGGCTACATTCATAGAGAAGCGCCAGCTCCGGCATAGAGTCTATTCCATTGGTGTCACAATAGGCAAGCATTTCTTCGGCACAGGCAAACGGCACTACGGGTTCTAGCCGTAGCGGCACCGGAACCACCGACTCTATCTCTCTGATATACACAATGCCCGAAATATTTTCGAGACTTTCCGGAAGCTGTTGGGCTGCAAGCGAAGCAGCTTCTACTTCAAAAAGCACAGCCTCCTCCGGCAATAAGCCGGTGAAGGTAGTACGAATAGGGTCTATCTTTTCTTTGGTGTATACACAATGCAGGCTAAAAAGCAGTACGTCAATCTTCGGTACAGCTTCATCTATGCAGCAAATGTAGCACTTCTTGCGCTGTCCGTCATAATGTATGCGGAATCCATCAATTTCCGGAATAAGAAATGTACCGCCTCCGGTGGAATAGCTGAGCACCGATAGTGCCACGCGCTCCCCGTCTTCTTCATAGATATCAATACGTGCTTCATTGGGATGGTGCGCTCCAAGCTCAGCAAATAGGAAGCGGATACGAACCCCGTTTTCCCGGGCTGTCTTGATAGAGTCTCGGAAACACGGATGATCGGTGGGCATCCCCTGTAGGCCAGCCGCAAAGCCGAAGTCAGACCCTTGGCCCACATGTGTGCTGGGGTAGGAGCCGCGCTCATCGTAGACTACATCTGCGGCAGTGACCTTGCCTCCCCAAAGTTTGCTGACAGCAAGCCCTATCTTGCCGGGAGCTGCCGTATGTGAGCTGCTGGGCCCTGACATTACAGGACCCAGCACATCATTGAGAATACTGCTTGTCTTCATACTCATATATAACCGAATAGCCTGGGGATAAAGAGAGCGAAACCAGAAAAGTAGGTAATGATAAAAAGAGTGGGGAGCCAGCCAAAGATGATAAACTTCATCAAAGGCCCAAGCATATCTTTAACCTCCGCGTTAGCAACACGTCCGCCAAGATAGAGCAAAGGTGCGGTAGGCGGCGTAACATTTCCCATACCAAGATTAACACTGAGGATAGCGGCAAACTGCACGGGGGTAACCCCCAGCGCTGCAACCACCGGTAGCAGAATAGGCCCACAGAGCACAGTGCCGCTGCAATCGTCCATCAGCATACCCATGACTATCATAAAGAGGTTAATCATGAGCAGAATGATGATACGGTTGCTGGATATTGATGTAAGGAACCCCAGAATGAGATCCGGCAGGTTTTCGGTGACATAAAGCCGGCTAACGATACTGACGGTAAAGAGCATCACCATAATAGTACCTGCGGCTTCGCCTGCCTGTCTCATCGAGAGCTTAAAGGTCTTGTAATCAATGGTTCGATAATATAAGATACCGACTGCAAGGGAATAGATAACAGAAAAAGCCGCACCCTCTGTGGTGGTAAGGATTCCGCCGTAGATGCTACCAAGCAGGAGTATCGGCATTAGTACGGCAGGAAATGCGCTCTTGTCTTTTTTGCTATGTAGCTGCTTCCCCGCTTTTATCCTCTCCCCACCCATGAGCATGTCATCCAGTGCCTGCACCGCTGCTGCGGAGTCCGGTTGGTTGTTCTTGTATATCTTATCATGCTTAAGTATCCATGCGTTGATGATGCTGAAAAGCGTTATGAGTATGATGCCGGGGACGATGGTGGCGAGAAAGCATGCCAGTACGGAGGTACCTGTGCCCCACGCGTAGAGTATCATAAGAATGCTAGGAGGAATCATAATACCCAGCACGCCGGAGTTGGCTATCAATGCACCAATGTGCCCTGACTTGTAACCCTGCTCCTTCAGCATCGGCGTCATAATGGAGCCGATACAAGAACAGGTGGCAGCAGCACTGCCAGAGACCGCCCCGAAGATAGCGCAGGCAATAATGGTTGTAGTTCCAAGGCCTGCCTTGGAGCCCTTACCAAGTTTCTGCAGCCCAGAAATAAGCTTTTCGCCTATACCACCTTTGTCAATGATGGCACCAGCAAGAATGAATAGGGGGATAGTAAGCAGAATGATGCTGTTCTGATTATTAAAGCCATAGGTAAACAACATCAGTGGGTCGTAACCGCCGACAAAGCAGATGTACGCGGCAGAAAGAAGAAATGCAAACGGAATGGGAACTCCGACCATCATTATAATTATGAGGATGATAACGGCTATCAATGGAGTCATTCTTTACTTTCTCCTTTCAACCTGGCATTTTTAAGAGCAAAAAAAGCTTTTATACAGTCTCGGATAAGATAGAAGCTCCACAATAAAAATGATAAGCACATTGGGAACTGCTGTAGTACTCGTGGGATACGATGCACACTTGATACAGGATGTAGACTATACTGCCAACTGAAATAATCCCAGCACCAGGAGACAGCAAGGATGCAGATTGCAAGGCTGAGAACATCTCGAATAACGGCAAAAACTCGGATAATTACTTCATTTTTTGTGAATACAGTAATCATATCAGCACTCAGATGTGATTTGTCCCGGGCGGCAGAGATGCTGCCAATAAAATACAGCCAAAATCCTACCAGGAGCGTATACTCCTCAGAACCGTAGAAATCGATTTTGAATATATACCGCAGCAGCGCGCTGATAACAATCAAAATTGCCACTGCCATTCCACAAAACATCATCAGATAGTCGTAGATTTCCTGAAGCCACTTATCTATTGCGGCAATAACTTTCAAGCAGAAAACCTCCCATTGTTCTGTATCCGCAAGTCCATACCGGTACAGGACTTGCGGATACAGGCAAAATCTTGGAACAGGAAGCTTGCTCAATACAAGCTTCAGCCCTGTGCGTCAGCAAGGCACCCGTCAAGGAATTCTTGGGTAAAGGTCTGTGCCAGCTTTGGCCAAACCTTTTCGTGACAAGCCTTGGCAAACATAGAACGTTCCTCGTCGGTAAATTCCACAACGGTAATTCCTTCAGCAGTGAGCATATCTTTATATTTCTGCTCATCGTCCTGTGCCAACTTAAAGCTTTCAACACATTTATCTTGAATGACCTTACGAATAGCTTCCTGATCCTCAGGTAACAGCGAATCGTAAGCCTTTTTGTTGATGAGGTAAGAGGTCGCTTCCTGAATCTGCTGATAGTCATAGTAATACTTCATCACATCTCGGAAGTTGAGGTAGCCAAGGTTGGCAGGAACGCCGGACGCGCCGTCGCAAAGTCCGGTCTGCATTGCGGTGTATGTATCACTGTAGGGGATGGTAGTGGTGCGGAAACCAAGCATCAGGTTACACTCAATGAAGGTCTGCATTCCCGGAACTCGGAGCAGGCAGCCTTTCTCTGCGCCAATGACAGCAGGATCCTTAAGCTCTACCATGGAGCATATGCCGTCAAATCCCTCGCAAAAGAAGCCCATTAACTCAATTCCCAGTTTGGAATAGATATCGTCATGCAGTGTTTTAAACAAATATCCTTCAGGACTGTAAAGCTTTGGGAGTTGGTTGTAGCCGGTGGCAAGGTAAGGAAGAAAGGTGCCCAGCAGCCGGGCATCGTATGCTTCATTTGTGGAGATATGCCCCATCTCTATGGAGCCGACCATGATTTCATCAAAAACGCTTAGATAATCACCGAGAGCGTTGTTGGTGTAAAGGGTAACCTTGACGCGCCCCTCGGTAGCTTTTTCAATGGCGTCGCAAACCTCTTGGTCGGCAACGGCGGCAATGCTTCCTTCAGGATGCTGGTTTGCCATACGCCATACAACAGGGGTAAAGGTTGCTTCCAAAGATGACTCGCCAGAGGCCGGAGATGCAGTCTTACCACCGCAGGCAATCATGCCAAGCATCATAAAGACTGTGAGCAGAACTGCCAGAGCTTTTCTGTGGATGCTTTTCATTTGTTTTTCCTCCTGTAAACTATTATTTGATTTACACTCTGCATCGCTGCCTATTAGCCTAGCGACAACAGATTCATGCGCTGCCCTATGAAAAAAGGAACGGGTTAACGGTATGTAGACGCGTCATATACCAATCTATTTCATATACCCCAAAACATCATATCTCTTGCTTTGTGGGCAATTGAAACCAAGATATTTAAAATAGCAGCAACAGTGCTTATTGGATGGTAGCAGTAACCATGATCTCCACCTTGCACTCTGCCGCCAGCCCAACATTACCATAGCAGAGCCTGGCTGGAACAAAGCCGGGCTGAAAGTGCCTGAGATACTCTGCATTCATGGTGTCACGTTCAGAAAAATCTTGCAGCAGAACCTCTGTACGTACCACATGCTGCATATCCGATCCGTACTTTTCCAGAATTATGGCCAGATTATCCAACACCTTTTTTGTCTCAAAGGTAATATCGCCGTGAAGGATATCTCCAGTATCCAGATCCTGCGAGATTAAGCCAGAGAGGAACAGGTACTTGCCTTCTGTGATGACAATATCGCAGTATGGTGTGGAATGGTCGTCGGTTAAATAGATGTACTGGTTCTCCATACGCTATCTCCTTTCTTTATTTGATTGCTGCTTTTAGTTGTTCTGAATAGCTTCCATGCGTTTACGCTCCACTTTCTTGAGTATCTCATCCACCATACAGCGGTCCAACATATCCATACTGGCGGTTGCAATGTCGGTGATGCATGCAACGGTGTGCTCCAGCGTATCATCTGCCACGCCGTCATAGAAGCTGCATTCAACATCCATGGCTGCCAGCTCTGCACAAGAAAGGGCCGTAGTGGTGGCAATCGCCATCTTAAGCGCACATGCGTTCTTTGCACCATCACAAAGCATTCCGCAAAGTGAGGAAATAACATTTTTGACAGCGGCACAGATTTGCTTCTCGCTCATCTCATTTAAGTAGCTAATGCCTGCCGCAACACCAGCCGAAGCCGCAATAGCGCATAGGCAAAATGCGGCTGCGCGGCCAATGTGCATTTTGATATAAAAAAGCATCAGGCAACTAAGAGCCAGCGCCCGTATAGTTTCTTCATCATTCTTTCCCAAAAGCTCTGCTGCGACGCCGACAGGGATTATCGCAGTAAGTCCCTGGTTCCCATCGCCCATGGCTGCCATGGCAGGGTAGCGGCTGCCGCCCATTCGGGCATCGGATGCGGCAGCCACCAGTACCCTTGACCGTTCGTGGATGGTATCAGGAAGATAGTCCATTGGCCGCTCAAAAAGGTCGGAGGGCTGTTCCCTTCCCTGCCACCATTCGGAAAGGAATGCGCGGCCACTTTTAAGGCCAAAGCCCTGTTTCAGCCCGTCCTCAGCCAACGCGAGGTTTAAACGATATCCGTCGAGCAGAAAACGTAGTTCCTCTGTGTCAACGGTATTTACATAGGCAAATAAATCATCCAGACGCAAGCCGTTAGAATTGTCTTTACGCATTTTTTGTTCAGCAGAGAATACCTCCAGCTTTTTTTCACCGTTAACCTCAATAAGAGAAATTCCATCATGCGTATGCTCCACAACGGCAATGACTTTCTCGTTCTTTGTTGTTACCTCAGCACGTACATATACTCCGCCTTTATCCCATGCGCAGAGTACTTGGATAAGGCCATGTTCTAACAGCTTTTGTGCATTTTTTATATCCTCAGCAGTACAAGGTTTGAGCACCTGTAAGCCCAGCTTGTAGTCTCCTCCAATAAGGCCGATGGCGGCTGCTATCTCAATGCCTGGCTGCGTGGTACCGGGAGTTGCAACACCAAAACCAATCTTAAGGAAGGCGGGACTTACATAGATTTTGATTTCGATTGGTTCGGCAGTCAAAAACGGCCTGCAGCTGGCTGTAGCAAGGGCGTACGCCGTCGGGCCGGTACAACCAAGAGCGGGAACCATTTCTTTCTTAAGAAGTATAGTAAGTTCTTGCGAGGTCATAATTACATCTCCTTGTATTTTTCTACTGGGGACGGCCTTTTCGGCACCCCGCTTTCAGAGTCTAACGGTCCAATGGCAAACTGTGTTGGCAAATAAAATGGCAAAACACCGTTTTTTGTTTGATGGTAGGTACAAGTGTTGGAATGATTTTCTGTAAATTACATTTTGATAGTATCACATGCCTTTGATCAACTACAAGGCAGACTCATTATCGTATAATGATAATATTTAATGAAAATTATATTGACATGAGATAAACTTCCTGCTATCGTTGGATTTAGAAATTATCACTGATTAAACTAGTCTAAAATCAAGTTTAATTATATTTTTGCGAAAAGAGATAAAATAGTAGTGCGTTCTGAAAAAGAATTGGTAATATTTATAAAATTACCTGCCTGTGCAGGCTTGTGAAGTACCATGACGGTTCACCTGTCTTCTGGGCTTTGCTGCAGTTGCTGTACGACAGGACAATGACAGACTGACAAGGAGGAAAAACATGCAGGAATTATCAAAACATGTGGGTAACCGCATTCGGATATTTCGCAAGGTGCGGGGTCTTTCTGTGGAACAGCTTGGTAAGCGGATTGGGCGTAGCAAGGCCACTGTTTATAAATATGAGAGCGGTCAAATATCTGTAGATGTGGAAGCCATAGCGGAGATTTGCAAGGTGCTTAGGGTAGAGCCGGTATTCCTTTTTGATATGCCAAAGTCAAAAGAACTGATAGCACATAACATCGCTTTTTTTGATACCGGTGTACTTTATACCTACTATTATGACGGACGTATCAAGCAAATCTCGCGCTCTTTGCTTACATTTCGCTCTGACCCCGTAAAGAATGTAATCCTTGCCTCACTCTACATGCATCTGTCAGACTTTGCCGAGCCTGAGCGCTCTAGGTACATCTATTCAGGAACACTTTCTTCTCATGAAGTGGTATCCTATTTTATACTGGAAAATATTACTCTACCCATTGAGACACTGGTCATCGAGATGATACATCCTTTTCAAACCAGTCAGACTTCCTGGGGGCTTTTCATGGGTCTCTCGGATCAGCCAATGGCTCCGATGTGTACCAAAATGTTGTTTTCCAAGGTGCCGCTCTCCAAACGTGAACTAGAAGATTACCATCTTTCTTTTACAAAGGATGAGCTTAAAAATATCAAAGAGAAAAATTCACTGCTTCTTTCCATCCGGGTGGAGTAAGATTGGCAACTGTGAAAGCTTCTCTATTTTTAAAAATAAACACCCTCCGGCATAGCTGGAGGGTGTTTTAATTGTGGGCAAAGTCCACTTTTCAAGTCGTGAAACTACTAAAAAATCTTTTCTATTAGGTTAAAATGCGCTCCCAACCAAAATTACAGTTGGTACTCCTAACCCTACTATCGTACCACCATCTACTATCTGCTACCCCAAATTATCTTTAGGTTATGCTGATTCTCAAATTAAGCTTATATCCTGTTTGTTTACGGTAGACGCATAATGATGGAGTGCGTCGCCCAAAGCAAGGGCGGCTTTGGAACGGTAACCCGACGGAGGATACACCAGTGCCAGATCTAAAAAGATACCCTCCGGGCCTACGGAGAAATAGACTGTATCGAGGTGGGGCTCTGCGCAGGAGCTGTAGGTAAAGGCCAGACCCAGCCCGGCCCTAGCCATGGCCGCTGCAAAGGCGGCGGTGATGTTGGTGTTTTCCGCAATAGGTTCTATCCCCGCTGCCTTAAACTCCTCACGGGCCACTTTGCCTAAAATAGTATCATAGTCACTTAAAATAAATTCAAATGGGGCGGTATCCTTTAAATCAATCCAATAATAAGGGTAATCCGCCTTGGAGTGAAGAAGCGATGTAACCGGATGATCCCTTTTTGCCACGAGAATTACCTCATCCTTGCGTAAAAACTGAGTGTCATGTTTTAAACGCGTTACAGGAAGAACCACCAGGGCCAAATCCAGGGTTCCTTCCAACAGCCGCTCCTCCAGCGCCATAGAGTTTGCTTCAATAATATCCACCCTGATGTTAGGATACCACTCATAAAACTTTTTGAGCACCGGCGGCAGCAGGTAGCTCCCCCGAAAGGAACTGATTCCCATGGTGATTCTACCTGCCTGCAATATTTCCATATCCCATAAATGATTGCGCATTCCATGATAATCTTTCATCATCCGCCGGGCTGCCTCTACAAACACCTTTCCGGCCTCGGTAAGCCTTACACCCTGGGCTGTCCGAAAAAACAGCGCTGTGCCCAATTCTGTTTCATAAAGCTGCAAAAACTGGCTCAGGCTGGATTGAGCCATAAACAGCTTATCCGCCGCACGGCTGATACTTTGCTCCTCCGCAATGGTAATAATATATCGCAGTTCTTTTAAATGCATATTGCAACCCTCATTTTAAAATCGTCTTTATTCTTTCGTTTGTATCAACCGTTTTGTAAAGCAATCGGTTTTACCGATATATAGTATATCATATTTTACGTTTTCAGAATAACACTTGTGTTATAAAATAAAATTAAAAGATAGATAAAATATTTTTTGTCCACAATGTCAAGAGGTCGTTGAGGACATGCCTGCTATTCCAGCGGCAGAAACAGGAATACTTCCGTTTTTGCACCCTCTTCGTTGGAAATGGCTGCGGCTTAACAGAAGGAGGTAAGGTATGAGTAAAATTTCCCTTGAGGGCGTCATCGATATGCACGTCCATTCCAATCCTGATATTCGCCATCGCGCTTACGACGATTTTGAACTGATGGAGGCAGGCATCCGTGTGGGCGCAAGGGCTATTGTTATCAAAACCCATCAGGGCACCACTATGGACAGGGCGTATCTCTGCAACCAGCACAATCAGATTGTTCATGGCGGAACCAACAATTTCACCATGTTCGGCAGTGTCACCCTGAACCGCCAGATTGGCGGCATCAATCCGATAGCGGTAGAAAGCGGACTTAAACTAGGTGCAAAAGTCATCTGGCTACCCACCCAGTCCTCCCGCAACAATATGATCAAGCAGAATCAGGATCCCGCTGGATGTGTTGATGTAATCCGGGACGGAAAAGTTGTACCAGAGCTACTGGATGTATTCAAGCTGGTAAAGGATCATAATGCGGTTCTTGGAACCGCCCACATCTCACCGGAGGAATGCTTCATTGTAGTAGAAGCAGCCCGTGCCGCGGGAGTGGAGAAAATTGTGGTGACCCATCCTGAATGGTGGCTGGTTGGTATGTCCCTGGAGGATCAGGTACGCATCGTTAAGGATTACAACGTCATCTTGGAGCACTGCTTTGCACAACCCATGGGCGGCGGTAAATACAAGAGCAATCTGCCCATGAATCTGGAGGCAATTCTTGCCTGCGGCTACAACAATGTGATGGTGGCTACCGACGGCGGACAGGTGGAAAACCCCTATTGGGAGGACGCTCTCCAGCAATACATGCAATATCTGCTGGATCATGGCATCCCCGAGGAACACATTCGTACCATGACACACGATATCCCCGCACGTCTGCTGGATATCGATTAAAAACCAAGACATTAGACAGGAGGTAGTACTTATGCTGAGCATTCTTATTGTGGCAGCCATTGCAATTTCGGTGGCAATCGGCTACAAGACCAAGTTCAACACCGGCCTGCTGGCCATCGTTTTCGCCTATCTTATCGGCTGCTTTGCTCTGGGTATGAAAACCAAGGCGGTTATTTCTGGCTGGCCCGTGAGCACCATGTTCGTCATTCTCTCTGTTTCTCTCTTTTATAACTTTGCTCTGGTCAATGGAACCCTGGAAAAAACCGCCCGTTACCTGCTTTATGCCTGCCGTAAATTTCCCGGACTTCTTCCCTTCGCCCTGTATCTTGCAAGCGCTGCCATCGCAGCACTGGGCGCAGGCTTCTTTACCGTCATGGCCTTTATGGCTCCCATTACCCTACTCATCTGTGAGGAAGCGAAAATGGATAAGCTGGTGGGTGCGGTAGCCGTAAACTGCGGTGCCCTTTCCGGCGCAAACTTTATGACCAGCGGTAGCGGCATTATTTTCCGTGGGCTGATGGAGGAAGGCGGCATTGCCGCGGATATATCCTTCTCCAATACCGCAGTCATTTTTGTGTGCAGTGTCATCTTCTCTCTCATTCTCATCGCCGGTTTCCGCTATATTCCCCGTTCCAACCGGAACATTGGCGTAGGCGTTTCCTTCCAAAAGCCTGAGCCCTTCACTGCCAAGCAGAAAACCAACCTGTATCTCATGATTGCCATGATTGTCATCGTCCTTATTTTCCCCATCATGAATATTATCATGCCTGGCAATAAGACCATCTCCTTTATTAATGGCAAGATGGATGTGGGTCTGGTAGCAATCGTTTTCTCGGTGATTGCTCTGTTCCTCAAGCTTGCTCCTCAAAAGGATGTTATTGATAAAATTCCATGGAGCACTATCCTTATGATTTGCGGCGTTGGTATGCTCATCAACGTAGCCATTGAAGCCGGTACAATTGATCTTCTGGCCTCCTGGGCCGGTTCCAGTCTCCCTGTGTGGCTTATTCCATTGGCATTTAGCTTGGTAGGCGCTATCATGAGCTTCTTCTCCAGCACCTTGGGTGTGGTTTGTCCCGCTCTCTTCCCACTGGTTCCTTCTCTGGCCGCTGCAACCGGAATTAACCCCATGATTCTTTTCACCTGTATTGTCATCGGCGCTCAGAGCTCCGCTATTTCCCCCTTCTCCTCCGGCGGAAGCCTGATTCTGGGTTCCTGCCATACGGAGGAAGACCGGACCACCATGTTCCCCCGCCTACTGTTTATCGCGGTTCCTGTCAGCATCATCTCCGCTACCGTATTTAACCTTATTCTTTCCTTTGTACTATAAATATAAAATACTAATGTTTCATCGTTTCTCGTTCAGAGGGGTAGATTGTTTGATGAAACTTAGATGCAAGGCGGGCAGCAAAGCTGTCCGCCTTGCTCTGTCTTAAACGATCTTCCTGTGGATACTCTGCTGTGTGCTGCTCACCATTCATGTTGCAATATCGTGACAGTCCGAATTAATTGTTATGCTGTGTGAGAACATGAAGCAAATCCTTCACACATCTTTGTGCATGAGAAAATGGTCTGCTTATGTAGCAATTTTCAAACATGAAAGGACAGGGTCGGCTTGAAAGTTTGCCGCACCTGTCCTTTATCGATCGTCTTTATTTACACAATATAGAATGAAATATAAAGAAAAGCACTACTTTTCAGTAGTGCTTTTCTTGTGGCGGAAAGAGAGGGATTCGAACCCTCGGTACGCTATTAACGTACACACGATTTCCAGTCGTGCGCCTTAGACCAGCTCAGCCATCTTTCCATTCTTTATTCTGCTTTGAGGGGCTCAACAG
>JAEYXR010000059.1 GCA_023431215.1 Bacillota bacterium | reverse complement strand
CAGTAATTTTGTCAGTAATATTATGCAGGTAATATTTAAAATTTTTGGTGTCGCCGTCACGGTTATTATAGGAAAGCAACGACACATCAGGAGAAAAGTACTTATCCGGCTTAATAGCCTTATCAATAATGTCATTACAATGGAAGATCATGCCTGTTAAGTCGAATTTTTTGGCAAACTCTATCGCTCTTTGTACATGAAATCCATTCCACATATTGGAGCCATGAATCTCCAACAACCGGTCCTTATAATCAGGTGTTCTTTGCATCATAATCTGTCCTTTCCCTCATCCAATCGCCTATACCTAATAAAAGCCTCATTAAGCAGCCTAAAGATAGACTAAGCCTGTCGGAGATTTCTTACCTTATTTTCAGAAATACCCGACAGGCAGCTTAGTCGGTATCTATTCAAAAATCAAACCCAAAATTATTCGGTGAGACGATCACCCAGTTTTTCAAAGGCACTGGAGTAACGCTTTACGCCATCGTCCCAAACCTTCTGGAAGCCTTCGTGGTCTTCATAGGCAACTGTAAAGCCGTAGCCTTCTACAATTGCCTTTACCTCAGGATTTTCCAAAGCTTCTTTAAAGCACTTTTCATAGTATGCAATCACTTCGTCAGATACGCCCTTGGGTGCTGCGTAGCCATGGAAGAATCCGTTTTGCAGCCAACCGTAACCCTGCTCCTCAGAGGTAGGAACATCTTTGTAAATTTCGGTATTGAGGCGGTTAGAATCCAAGATTGCGATAGCGCGCAGGTCGCCGGACTTTACATATTCCTGACCGTCAGAAGGAGCCTGAACGGTAACTTCTGCATGTCCACCCAGCAAAGCTGCAATGGAGGAAGCGCCGCCGTCATAGATAATGCTGGAGATGTCGCCGCCGTTTTCCAAAGCAAAGTATTCCAGCTCCCAGTGGGTCTGGCCGCCACGGTTGTTGCATGCCATAACTACATCACGGCTGAGGATTGCAGCCTTCAGATCATCCAGGTTCTGGATTTCGCTGTCTTTGCGAACGTAAACAACATAGGGAGCGTATCCAACCTGTACAAGAGGCTGAAGCTCCTCATAATAAGTATAAGGGGTTTCAGATACCAGGCAGTTTACAATAACAGCACTGTTGGTGTTTCCAATGGTCATGCCATCAGGTTTTGCCTGAATCAGCTCAGTAAAACCGATAGCGCATCCGCCGCCGGCCATATTGTTTACGACCATAGGAGTTTTGAATGAGCTGGCACCCTGGGTTGTAAATGCACGGGCAACCAAGTCAGAACTGCCGCCGGCACCGTAAGCGACAATGACGTTTACATTGCCGTTGGGTTCCCATGTCTTAGCCTCGGGAGCTTCGGAAGAAGCAGGTGCAGCAGAAGATGCTGGTGCGCTGGATGCGGGTGCATCAGAAGATCCGCATGCAGTGGACAGGACCAGGATAGATGCTACCACTAGAAATGCCAATACTCTTTTAAAGCTTTTCATTTGTAATTTCTCCTATTAATGGTATGTTAAGCGGATGTATCCCGCCTACATATAATGTTATTCGCCTATTTCAGCTGCTTCCTGTGTAGCTTCTGTTTTTTTAATTCCCTTAAAGAACTTATAGATGCTGCTGGAGAAGGAGAAGATCAAAACAGCAATTGCAATGGAAAGAATGACCAGTGCAACGGGACGATCCAGCAATGCCGCCATCAGATTGCCTTTATACAGTGTCATGGTGCCAAGGAATGAGTTTTCCAACGTGGAGCTGAGGAACAAACCAACTGCCAATGCTGCCATGTTATAGCCACATGCACTAAGGAAAAATCCAACCAGCCCGCAAACTACCATAATACCCATATCAAATACGCTATTGTTGATTGCATAGCCACCGGCAAAGGTGATAAAAGTGATAAGCGGCATAAGAACTGTAAAGTCAACACGTAGCAAGCTTGCCCAAATTCCAACCAAGGGCAAGTTAATTATAAGCAAAACAATGTTACCAATAAACATGCTGGCAATCAGACCCCAGAAAAGGGAAGGATGTTCGGAAATGAACATAGGACCGGGTGTAATTCCATGAACGATAAATGCGCTCATTAGCAGAGCCATTGAGCTGGTAAAGGGAATACCAAGACTAAGCAGGGGTACCATGCCGGCATACATGGCTGCATTGTTTGCAGATTCGGGGGCTGCAACACCCTCCAATAAGCCGCTGCCAAAATCTTGGGGGGTTTTGCTCAGAGAGCGCTCCATTCCATAAGCAAAGAAGGTAGCAAGGGTAGAACCTGCACCGGGAACAAGGCCAACGCCAAAGCCCAATATACTGCACCGCACCAAAGTAGGAGCTATCTTTTTAAAATCCTTTTTGGTAGGGAACTGATCACGGATGCTGAAATCCATGACCTCACCCTGCTCCTCGGGAATGCAAATAGCACCCAACAGCTCGGTGATACCGTAAACACCCATAACGAAGGTAACAAAGCTAATACCTTTAAAGAGATCTACCACACCATAGGTAAAGCGCAGTGTGCCATACAAATCATCAAGACCGACACAGCCCAAAACTACGCCCATACAAACAACCATTAAACCTTTTAGCAGGTTTTTTCCAGAGATGGTAGTAAGTAAAACAAGGCCAAAAACCACAATGGCAAAAAATTCAACCTTACCAAAGCTTAAAGCAATTTTTGCCAAAGCAGAGGTTGCAAAGGTAAGTCCGATAAGTCCAATAAGACCACCGGTAAAAGAACTGATTGCCGCAATGCTGAGCGCCTTGCCGCCCTGTCCTTTTTTTGCCAGAGGATGACCATCAAAGCAGGTAACAATGCTGGTTGCCTCTCCGGGAATGTTTACCAAAATGGAGGTAATGGCACCGCCGTACTGTGAACCAAAGTAAATACCGGAAATCATTATTAGTGCGCTAAGGGGCTCCATGCCGTAGGTAACCGGCAGCAAAATAGCAACGGTACCGGAAATGCCCAACCCAGGGAGTACACCTATTAAGGAACCCAGCAGGCAGCCTATAATTGCAGCAAAAATATTGTAGAAGGTTAAGCAGTCAAGAAAGCCTTGACCAAGGAGTGCAAATGTATCTAGCATTATTGTTTACTCCCTTCCTTAAAACCAGCTTGCGCCGGGCAGCGGAACACTCATTGCGTAGGTAAACAGTGCCCAGCATGCAATACTAAAGATTACCGAAATAACGACGGGCTTTACCCAGCCTTTCAGTCCTGCTACTTTAAGAAGCAGCAACAGGCAAACAAGGGTATCCACCACAAAGCCTATTTTTTTAACCAAAACACATATAAAATACAGGTGCCCATAAACTCAACAAACTTTAGCCAATTTACATCCTTAAGTTTTTCCGGCACTTGGTTTTTTCTACAAAACTCTAAAACCAGGTTAATAGTAGCAAAAACTACAAGACCAATAGAGAAAACAGTGGGTGCCATGCCCGACTTAGGGCTGGAAAAGCTGCCGAACTTAAGGTCACGCATAGAAAGATACAATGCCAACACACCGAACAAAAGCATAAATACTGCTACAATTTTATGCATCCGTTCTAAAATCATTTTTTTCAATGTAATCCCCCTCCTTTTTTATGGCCATATTGCGGATAAGCATCTGCTTACCTTTTTGACTTTGGTGAGATTTTAATAAGCCTCTTTTTGCCTCGTTGCAATGCGCCTGCCAATGCATACAAATCATCAAAGGTAGCTTCATTAATGGGTATATTGATAAGCTCCTTGCACTTGACATCATCCAGATATAGGACATACTGGCTATCGCACCAATATTGTCCGCAGATAGCCTTATAGCTAAGGGTCAATTTTTGCCCATCCCGGGTGATGTCAAAGTCTTTGGGCTTAAACAAAAAAACGGTTTCTTTACCAATATTTGCCTCTGCCGAAGCTGCCAATACCGGTCTTCGCTTTAGTGCATACAAAAAGACCATCAAAAAAAGAAGTGACAGCAAATAGCTAAACATACATAATGGAGACACATAATCTCCTTGTTTTAGCATAAACAGCAGCATTGTTCCGGTAATTGCAAACACGATAGACATCAGAGCCATCTTACGTATGTTTAGTATTTGATTGATAAGCTCACTAAGAAACCCAGCCTGTTCCGGTGTTTTGCAGGTATGAAATTTCAGTTCCAAAACATCACTCCTTTATCAGAGCAAAAGCAGCTGGCTACATTCCAAAATAACGTGCAGCATTGTTATAGCAAACGTCCTGCACCAGCTGTCCCAATGTTTCTAAATCATTGGGGTATTCTCCGTTTTCTACCCAATTGCCTAAAATGTTGCAAAGCAACCTTCTAAAGTATTCGTGGCGGGTGTAAGAGAGGAAAGAGCGAGAATCGGTAAGCATACCGATAAAATTACCTAAAACACCCATAGAAGCTAAATCTGTCATCATCTTCTTCATGCCGGGCAGATGATCATTAAACCACCATGCCGCACCAATTTGAATTTTGGAACGGCAACTGCTATTTTCCTGGAAACAGCCTGCTATGGAACAAATAATGTCGTTGTCATACTGGTTAAGGGAATAAAGAATTATTTTGGGAAGCTTGCCGCATTGCTGCATAGCATCCAGCATGGCTGCCAACGCAGCGGCTCCCCCGCAGTCGTTGATAGCATCAAAACCTGTATCAGGTCCCATTTTCTCAAACATTTTGGTGTTAAGATTGCGGATACAACCGTAGTGGATCTGCATGCTCCAATCATTTTCATAATACTTTTCAGCAACCATCATTAAAAATGCGGTTCTAAACTGATCTCCCTGATATTTGCTGATGGCTTCTCCCTTTTTGCCCAGCTGCAAAATGGCATCCAGCTCCTGCTGGGTGGCTGTTTCAAAAATAGGCTTTTCCAACGCATGGTCTGATACCCTGCAGCCCATAGACTGGAAGAAATCAATGCGTTCCATAACTGCCTTTTTTATGTCTGCAAAGGTGTTGATTTCGTAGCCTACCACCTGTTCCAGCTGACTCAGATAACCGGCAAACTCCGGCTTATCCACATTCATGGCTTTATCGGGACGAAGGGCAGGCAGTACCTTGACATCAAATGTGGAATCATCTTTAATTTGCTGATGGTATCTTAGGTCATCTACTAAGTCGTCTGTGGTACAGATTACTTTTACATTGGACTTCTGAATAATTCCTCTTACACTCATGGAAGGCTCTTGGAGAAGCTGGTTGCAACGGTCGTAAATATCTTTGCATGTTTTGGGTGTCAGGCACTCATTGATACCGAAATAGCGTTTTAGTTCCAAATGTGTCCAATGATAAACAGGGTTACCAATGATTCTTGGCACAGTTTCTGCCCAGCGCTGAAAAGTGCAGTAAGGATTTTCCTTTTGGTTTGTAGTAATTTCATCTTCCGAAACCCCACTTGCTCTCATCAAGCGCCACTTATAATGGTCGCCTCCCAGCCATACCTCTGTTATGGTGGAATATCTTGTGTCATTTGCAATGTCTGCCGGATTAACATGACAATGGTAATCAATAATCGGCATATTGGCTGCATAATCGTGATAAAGCTTTTGGGCCGTTGGTGTGTTTAGTAGAAAATCTTCGTCCATAAATTTTTTCAAAGCAATCACATCTTCCTATGTTTTTTATTTCCACAATATCTGTAAGATCCGCACGCAGAATATCTGATACTTCATACCTTTTTATAATTATTTAAGCTGACAAGACTAAGAAAAATAGTCCAGTTCATCAATTTTCATTCATTGTGTCCAATCGTTTCAGAGTTTCTCGGTATTTAGTGTATAGCCAAAGGGTGCCTGTATTTCCTTTATGATGTAGGTTCCGGGAGGAAGGCCGGTAAAGCAGGCCATGCCATCTGTGCCGGTAACAAGTGTTTTATCAATAAGACCTGCTTCACCCAATTCATCGCCATAGAGGTGAATGGTGGCACCAGCTAAAGGCACACCGGTGTTGGCTTCTTTTTTCAGCACCTCAATACTGCCGGAAATACCAGTATTTACAAAGGTAACTGTGGTTTTCCTGTCTCCCTCTATAAAGTCGGCGTACTCCTGCACCTGGGGGTCACCTTCTATTTCTGCAATGGAGGAAGATGTTGACTGTGCCACCACATCACCGGTTTCAATCTCAATTACGGTAGTGGTGGTATTCTCCGTAGTAACACTAACCGTCCATGTCTCTACATGAGTCACTCTGGTATAGGTTGGTGCTACCACTGCCGTTTGACGGGTAGGGTGGTCGCCTTTATAATACCATGGTGGCTGCACTACGGTGATGGTGACTGTAGCAGAGTCGTGATTGTTCGAGGATGATTCCACGTAAATAACCTTGCACCGTTATCCACTTCCCAGTTTTCTACCTTGACCTTGGTATGGGTACCGTCAGAAAACGCCACCTATCTTACTTATTATTGGAATGCTCCTCCTAACATCAAAATCCCTTATAAACGCAAAAAAGACAGTAGCTAATCGGTTGTATAAAACCGAAAACTACTGCCTTTGCCTTAAAACTATATTGAATTGTTTCTTTTTTTATTTTGCATACGGTTCAAATCCGTGTGGTCGCTAATTTGCACTTTTTGCTTTACATAAACAAAAAAGCCATGCTTTCGCATGGTTTTTTTGGAACTTTTCAGTTGGAGGCGCCACCCGGATTTGAACCGGGGGTGAAGGTTTTGCAGACCTCTGCCTTACCACTTGGCTATGGCGCCAAACTTGGAGCGGGTTACGAGGCTCGAACTCGCTACCTCCACCTTGGCAAGGTGGCGCTCTACCAGATGAGCTAAACCCGCAAACAGCTGCCTGCTAAGACAGCTTATGTAACTGGCGACCCGGATGGGGCTCGAACCCACGACCTCTAGCGTGACAGGCTAGCGTTCTAACCAACTGAACTACCGGGCCAAGTGTGGTGGGGACAACAGGGCTCGAACCTGTGACCCTCTGCTTGTAAGGCAGATGCTCTCCCAGCTGAGCTATGCCCCCACACAGTGCGCCGTTGCATCGTCTATTCAGAGCACCAGCGACTTTTATATTATATTAAATCGTACGCTTTTTGTCAACACCTTTTTACGAAATCAAAGAAAAAATTTCATCTTTGCTAAAACGGTACTTTTTTGTACAAAAATGGCAGCAAACTTCAGCCTTGCCATCTTCTTCTGCCATCTGAACTAATTCATCTTTTCCCAACGATACCAATGCTTTCTCTACACGTTCACGAGTACAGTCACAGCGATACTCCACACTACGCTCATCAAGAACCTCAGGGCTCATTCCTTCCAAAGTACGTAATGCAATGTTCTCAATGGAAATACCTTCACTCAGCATTTGAGTCACCGGAGGCATTGCCTGAATGTTTTTTTCAATGATACTAATATCTTCTTCAGACGCACCAGGCAGCATCTGTACAATATAGCCCCCGGCTACTTTGACTGTCAGGTCAGGGTTAACCAATACACCCAATCCACAGGCGGTAGGTATCTGCTCGCTGGTGGCAAAGTAATTGGTAATATCTTCTGCTATCTCACCGGAAACAAGAGGCACAAGCCCAATATAAGGTTCTTTAAGGCCTACATCCTTAATGACATACAGGTTTCCGTTTTTGCCCACAGCCCCGGCAACATCCAGCTTCCCAAAGGAATTTAATGGCAGCTCTACCACAGGGTTCATCACATATCCCTTTACATTGCCCTTGGCGTCTGCCACTGCAATAACAGAACCAGTTTGGCCGTCTGCAGTAATACGTAAAGTAATGGACTGATCCTCACCTTTGAGCATTGCCCCCATAATAGAAGCCGCGGTCATCAGTCTGCCAAGTGATGCCGTAACCACCGCGCTGGTTTGGTGAATTTTTTCTGCACGGTCTACCATATCGGTAGATTCCAGTGCATAACAAACTGCTGCACCTGTTTTTCCAATTGCTCTAATATATTTACCCATCTAAATCATCCATTCTGCCGCTTCGCATCGGCACAAAGTATTATAAAGGCAGCTGTCTTATCACGCGAAGCAGAGAAATGATAAGATGCATATGCGCTTTCCTAAGGAAATGCGGCTGCCAATGGCAGTTTAAGCTTGTCATGATACTGTCCCGGGCGGGGCGGTATTGAGCAGAACAAACGAATCTCCTGCCCAGTGCGAGCAGTAGCAAGCCTTTCGAAGTACAACCGAGCATAGAGAGGCCCTTAGCGCAAAGATACGCAGGAGGCATAGCATGAATAATTTTTCTTGCAATCCTCCGTCTTCTCTGGCTTTATCTGCGGCGTGTAATAAATACAACGCGCTGTTCATCTGCTTTGGGTTTTTGGTAACAATAATCTCCAACCAACTCAATTAACTCAAAGCCTGCTTCGTCAGCAATTTCTTTTAATTGATCTATTCCATAACAGTATTCCCTAAAATCTTCTTGCCAACGACGGTAATAATCACTTTTTTCGCGGACAAAAAAATCCAGATGAATTCCTACGCTCTCATCTGCAGGATCATAATCGTTCTGCCACACACAATAAACATCCTTGTCATCGTAAACAAAGGTTGTATCCGCCAACACCTCACGGTGCTTGTAAGGTGTATTAACATCAAAGAGAAACAAACCGCCCGGCTCTGTAAATAGTGCCACACGTCGAAATATCTCTTTGATAGAGTGAATGTCCTCCACATGATTGAGACTATCCAGCATGCAGATTGTTACATCTACTGTGCCATAAAGGTCCAGCTCCTCCATGTCCTGACATAAAAACAGAACACGCGGTGTAATCCCCATGCTTTTTTCCATGCCCCGCGCCAGCATCTCCGGTGAACCATCCACGGCAATAACTTCTATCCCCCGGCTTGCCAGTTCTACTGCCATAGAACCTGTCCCACACGCCAAATCAAGGACAAGCTCACACTTGTCCTTGAATCTTGTCACAATATCCAGAATAAAATCTGCTTTGCCCTTGTAGTCTACATCTTCTGTTAAAGAGTCGTAGAATCTGGCAAAGGCTTCGTTATATCCGGCCATCCTCTTTATCTAGCCTTTCAAAAATAATACCATATCCGTCGGAGCCATAATTAAGAGAACGGTTTACACGGCTAATGGTTGCTGTGCTTGCCCCTGTTTCCTGAACTATATCGCTATAGACCTTGTGCTCGCTGAGCATCTTTGCAACCTGTAAACGCTGGCTCAAGGCTTTCAGCTCCGGCACAGTGCATAAGTCATCAAAAAAGTTGTAGCACTCTTCCATAGTCTCCAGTGCCAATACGGCGCGGAACAGGTATTCCACATTAAAATCCTTTAGTTTAGAATTCACTGGTAAACACCCCTATACTTTCTTTCATACTGATTGTTTTTGCAACATGTCATTGGTACCATCTTGCATCCGTATTCTATAACCGCACAAATTGGCTCGATTTTTCGGCATTCATAGGTATTTGCGCTACCACTGAACCGCCAAAACAAAATCAAGCACTCATTTGCTTTAAAATACTACATTGACAGTTTAGCATTTTATTGTGTAAAAGTAAATAGACAAACCGTTAATTTTTTAGAACGAACAACAACAAAACTGTCCTTGAATAAAGGACAGTTTTGTTGTTCTATGCGGATATGACATTAAGTATCAGTCTAAATCATTACGGATAATATCTTCCATGGTCTCGCGGCGGATAATAACCCTATCGCTGCCATCCTCTCCAACCATTACCACAGGTGGTCTGGGGTTGCGGTTATAGTTGGAGGACATGGAGTAATTGTAGGCGCCTGTTGCCAATACTGCCATAACATCTCCGGGGTTTACCTGCTGCAGGGGGACGTGCTCTCCCAGCAAATCCCCTGTCTCACAGCATTTTCCAGCCACTGTAACAGCCTGATTCTTTGGCTGATTGGCTTTGTTGGCAACCAAAAAGCAGTAGTCCGATTTATATAGAGCATAGCGGGGATTATCACACATACCTCCGTCTACCGATACATAGGTGCGGATATTGGGAATTTCCTTTACCTCGCCTACTCTGTATAAGGTGATACCGGCAGAGCCTACAATAGAGCGGCCGGGCTCAATAAGGATAAAGGGAGTTGCAAGTTTCTTTTGGGCGCAAACCCTTTTTACGGTTGCCGACACCTTTTCCATATAGCGGTCATATTCCACAGGGTCATTTTCGGGAATGTATTTAATGCCAAAGCCGCCGCCTAAATTTAGTTCGGGCAGCTCAACACCGGTTTCATCGCGAATTTGTGCCAAAAAGGCAATCATGACCTCTGCTGCATGCTCAAAAGGCTCAATATCAAATATTTGTGAACCGATATGACAGTGGATGCCCAACAGCTGCAGATATTTTGAAGCAATGGCAGCCTTTACCGCCTCCATTGCTTCCCCAGTTTCCAAGGCAAAGCCAAACTTGCTATCAATTTGGCCGGTGCGCACAAAATCATGGGTATGGGCGTCAATGCCGGGTTTGATGCGGAGCATGATCCCCACCTTTTTACCCATGGCACGTGCCAGCTGGTTCAGGGTAACCAGCTCTGTGTGATTATCCACCACAATACGGCCCACCCCATATTCCAGCGCCATGGTCAGTTCTTCCATGGTCTTGTTGTTGCCGTGGAAGATTATTTTATCCGGGGGAAAGTCTACAGCCATGGCAGTATACAGCTCACCGCCGGACACCACATCCAGCCCCATCTGTTCTTCTTTCACAATACGGCAAAGTGCTTTGCAGCAAAAAGCCTTGGATGCAAATGCTGCCAGACCTTTTCCATCATAAAACTTCTCAATAGAACGATGATAGCTACGGCAGGCACGGCGAATTTCGCCCTCATCCATCACATACAAGGGGGTACCGTAATTTTGCGCCAGCTCTACAGTATCCCTTCCGCCAATGGTCAAGTGACCAAGAGCGTTTGTGTCCAAGCACTTTGCAATTAACATATGGGTCTACTCTCCTTCTTCGTCGTCGGGAATATCGTCGGCATCATTCTCTGCCGCAATATCCTCAAGGATTGCTCTGATTTCTTCCACACCGCTGCCGCTGACTGCAGAAAAGGGCAGCATGGTAATCTGATCCCCACAGGGCAGCTCGGCTTGCAGCTCCTCCATACGCTTACGCAGTTGTACAGGTGAAAGCTTATCGGTTTTTGTCAGTACCACCACAAAGGGCAGCTGGTTATCTATGAGGAAATCTAGCATAGTAAGGTCATCTTTGGAGGGCTGATGTCGTACGTCCACCAATGAAAAGACCAGACGGATATCTCTGTTTTGGGCAAAGTAACCCTCCATCAAATCGGCCCAGCGGCGTTTTTCTCCACGGGACACTTTTGCATAGCCGTAACCGGGCAGGTCTACAAAACGCAAGCCCTCCAGCCTGAAAAAGTTGATGGTAGCTGTTTTACCAGGGGTGGCGCTGACCCTTGCCAGCGCCTTTTGATTAAAGATCTTGTTGATGAGGGAGGATTTTCCCACATTAGAGCGTCCGGCAAAGACCAGCTCCGGAAGATCAGATTCCGGCAGCTGGCTTGTGGTGCCAAAAGACGTCTCAAAGATCACATTATGGTAGTTCATTTACGCCTCCTTGGGTAATACCTGATATTTTGTATTGCACAATTACCCAATGAATAACTTATGCATACTTTAGGCAGCTTCATTCACCTAAGTTGCAGCAACTATGGTTTTACTGACGCAGCCGGGTGGTTTTGTGTGCGCCGTGGGCTGAAGCCGCCGCCAAAAGCTTTTCGCTTTCGCTGTGTTTTTTGTCCAGTATAGCTCCGGGCAGATGGGTCAGCGCAGTTTGCAGCACCGTTTCCATATTGTCTGCAGGAACAAAGTGGATATGATCCTTGACTACATCATCTACCTCAGCCAAATCGGGAACATTGGCCTTGGGGATGATGACTGTGGTCATTCCGTTTTTATAGGCAGCCATTGTTTTTTCACGCAGACCGCCAATTGCCAGTACACGTCCACGCAGGGTAATTTCACCTGTCATTGCTACATCATGGCGTATAGGAATGCCCGACAATGCAGAAATCAGCGCCGTACATGTGGTGATACCTGCAGAGGGGCCGTCTTTGGGCACTGCACCCTCGGGAAAATGGATGTGAATGTCCTTATCCTTATAAAAGGTTTCAGAAATACCATACTGGCAGGCCACACCACGAATGTAGGTAATGGCAGCCGCAACAGACTCTTTCATCACATCACCAAGGCTGCCGGTAAACTGGTTCTTTCCGCTGCCGTCCATAACAGCAGTTTCTACCTGCAGCATTTCTCCGCCTACGGATGTCCAGGCCAGACCATTGGCAACGCCCACCTGGTCAACCTTCCCCATCTCATCGTCACGGAACTTTTTGGGGCCCAAAAATTCTTCCAGGTTAGCAGCAGTTACACTGATTTTAGCGGTTTCTGCATTTTCTACAATTCTGACAGCGGCTTTGCGGCAAATGGTAGCAATGAGCCGCTCCAAATTGCGCACACCGGCCTCCCGGGTATAATAATCGATAATGCCATACAAAGCAGTGTCATTGATCTTTAACTGCTTGGTTTCAATGCCGTGTGCCTTCATCTGCTTTGCCACCAGATGACGCTTTGCAATATTCAGCTTTTCCTCTCGGGTGTAGCTTGTTAACTCAATTATCTCCATTCGGTCCAGCAAGGGGCCGGGAATGGTCTCCCGGCTGTTGGCTGTTGCAATAAACAGCACCTTAGACAGGTCAAAAGGAATTTCGATAAAGTGATCGCGGAACGCGCTATTCTGCTCCGCATCCAAAACCTCCAGCAATGCAGAGGAGGGATCTCCTCTAAAATCATTGCCAAGCTTATCAATTTCATCCAGCAGCAAAAGTGGGTTTGCACTTCCTGCCTGCTTTATGGCATTGATGATGCGGCCGGGCATAGAGCCTATGTAGGTTTTTCGGTGACCGCGAATGTCAGATTCATCCCGTACTCCACCCAGTGACATGCGCGCATATTTGCGACCCATGGAGGATGCAATGGAACGTGCAATGGATGTTTTACCCACACCGGGAGGTCCGATGAGGCAGATAATCTGGCCCTTGATATCGGGCGAAAGCTTGCGCACCGCCAAAAGCTCCAATATCCGCTCCTTGACCTTCATCAGGCCGTAATGCTCCTGATCCAGGTAGCGGCGTGCTTTCTTAATATCTATTTTATCCTTGGTAAAGGTGTTCCAGGGAAGCTCCAGACAAACATCCAGATAGCCTCGGATTACTGCGCCTTCATGAGAGTTGGGTGGCATTTTCTCCAGCTTATCCAGTTCCTTTAAAAGCTTATCCTCCGACTCCTTGGGCAAACGGAGCTTCAAAATCTTGTCCTGATACTCCTCCAACTCTTCATACAGGTTATCGCCTTCTCCCAGCTCGCTGGAAATAGCCTTCATCTGCTCCCGAAGGTAAAACTCCCGCTGGTTTTTATCAATCTGCTCCCGTACCTTTTCGTGGATGTCCTGTTCAAGACTGAGTATTTCGTTCTCATTTTCCAGCAGTTTCGCAACTGTCTCCAGTCTGCGGATGACTGTGGATTCCTCCAAAACCCGCTGCTTATCTTCAAAGCGCAGAGGGATATTTCCGGTTATATATTCCGCCATGTAAAAAGGGTCCTCGGTAACCATGACGTTAGAAACCAGTTCCTTGGGCATTTTGGGGGTCAGATAGCAATATTCTTCAAACAATTCCTTTACGGTTCGCATCAAGGCGTCACACATGGCACGGTTAGAAATACGGCTGCTGACAGGATATTCTTCTACCACACCGCTGAGGAAGGGTGTGTCAGAAGTAAGGCTCAGCAAGCGCCCACGGGAGACTCCATCCACCAGCACACGGAGAGTATCCCCCTGTGCCCGGACAATCTGACGGACCTCTGCCACAACACCCACCTGGTACAACTGGTGCAGAGTAGGGT
>JAEYXR010000081.1 GCA_023431215.1 Bacillota bacterium | reverse complement strand
AATATTTCCTCCTCAAAGCCACTGTCCTTATGGCGTCCCTGTTCCCATTTGCAGTTATAAAAACGTGTTTCTCTGCGGTTAAGAGGTACATCTTCCAAGGTCTTAAATTTTCCTGTTAACAAGCCCTGTGCCAAAGGACTATAGGCCCAAACAGCCATACCTTGCCGCACAGTTGCCTCCGTAATGCCTTTTTCTACCTGCCGCCAGATAAGAGAGTAGGGTAGTTGGTTGGTAGTCAGGGGGTAGCTTCCAGCCATACCAATGCATTCCGTACCAAAATTACATACTCCAACGGCACGTATTTTACCATCAGCCTTCAGTTTATCAAAGGCGGACAAGGTTTCCTCAAGGGGCACACTAGGGTTGGGCCAATGAATTTGGTACAGGTCTATGTAATCAGTATTGAGGCGTCGCAGGCTTGCCTCACAATGAGCAATAACTTCATCATAACCCATTGCATTAAAGTAAACCTTGCTGGCTACAACAGCTTTGCTCCTGCGTCCTTTCAGCGCCTTGCCAAGCACTTCTTCTGCTTTACCGTTGCCGTAACGTTCCGCCACATCAATCAAATTAATACCCCGGTCCAAGGCCATATGAATTGTCTGAATGGCTACAGCATCATCACTTTCTCCCCATAGCTTAACACCGGAAAATCCCCAGGTGCCCATAGACATTTGAGATACAGAAATATCTGTATGCGGTAGTGTCCAATATTTCATATTATATTCCTGCTTTCTAATAAACCAATATTAAGTGTTGATTATAAATATTAATCAGGGTGAAATGCTCTTAAATACTAGGCAGAGAAAAAGGAATTTTACTCAAAGTAAAGGTTTTACCCTGCAGGTAATCCAGATGCTCTGCAGGTGTGGTAAAAGCAAAGGTAAGTTTATAAGAGCATAACGCCTGATAACGATAAGGCAATCCTTTGTTTTGCTGATTTGTACCGTACTTTGTGTCTCCCAGCAGGGGATAGCCCACATATGCCAGATGAGCACGTATTTGATGTGTACGGCCGGTATGCAATTGGATATCCAACAAGCTGTAAGCTTTGTTTGTTTTTATGACGGTATACTCTGTTATCATGGTTCTGCCATCTTTTATTGGTTTATCAAATACCCGTACCTGATTTGTGGCAGAGTCCTTTACCATATATGCCTTAAGAACCTTGTGGTGAGGTTGAGGACACCCAAAAACAAGGCATTGATAATATTTATTAATTTCACGGTTTTTAATTTTATCATTCATTACCCGCAGAGTAGCAGCGTTTTTGGCGCAGATAACAATGCCGCTGGTATTGCGGTCAATGCGGTTACATAAGGCCGGAACAAAAGAATGCTCCTTTGCAGGGTCATAGACTCCTTTTTCATATAAATACCTCAGAACTCTGGAAATCAAAGTGTCAACACTGCCGTTTTCATCCTCATGAACCACCAGCCCTGCAGGTTTATTTACCAACAGCAGGTTATCATCTTCATATACAATTTCAACATCCGCCGGTGCAGATAAAAAAGCAGGTTTTTCGGTAGCTGCTACGCTTTCAAAAAATTCATCATTAATATATAGCTCCACCAAATCTCCAATAGCCAGGCGATAGGAAATTTCAGTTCGTTTTCCGTTAACCTTGATTCGTTTTAAACGGATATATTTATATAGTAGGCCTTGTGGCAAAAGAGGAACTGCTTTTGTTAAGAATTTATCTAAACGCTGCTCACTGTCATTTTTTTGTATCGTAAAAGATCTCATAAATGCCTCCAATTGACATAGAATGGATAATTGAGTATTCTAATATGGAATTATATTATGCTTATGTTAATTTTGCATGTGCCTTATGGACATAGCACGAATGAAACGGCCGTGGCATAGCCCCATGGCCGATATAATAACTGCTTTGCGGTTATTATATCATATTGGAACTCGTATAGAAAAGGCATTTATTCAGATTGGAGGGGGCAGCGTGGAAAATATGCATCATGGGCACCGTTTGCGATTAAAAACGCAGTTTTTAGAGCAGGGTATGGAAAAAATGCCGCCTCATAATGTTCTTGAACTGATTTTATTTTATTCTGTGCCGCAAAAAGACACCAATCAATTGGCCCACGCTTTGATAGAACATTTTGGGTCTTTGGCAGGAGTGCTGGATGCTCCTATTGAAGAATTACAAAAAATAAAGGGGATTACCCATCACTCGGCCACGCTCATCAAGCTTTTTCCTGCAGTCAGCAGCCGTTATTATGAGGAAAAAATAGATGTTAGCGGAGCAGAAAATGTGATGGAAGTGGTAGGTAGGCGACTGGTTGCCAGGTATTTGGGCAAAACAAATGAGATTGCATATCTTATTTGCTTAGATAATCGGTTAAAAGAGCTGTTTTTTGGCCCCATCAGTGAAGGCAGTACCGATTCTGTTGGCATACTTACAAGAAAAATTGTAGAAATCGCATTGAGATACAATGCTTCCAGCATTATTTTGGCACATAACCATCCAAATGGATTTGCCCTTGCTTCCAGACGTGACATTGAAACCACGCTTCAATTGTGTGATGCACTTCGTCCAATTTCTATTAAACTTTTAGATCATATTATCGTTTCCGGTGATGATTTTATGTCTATGGAGCAATCTGGAATGTTAAAATCGGACTATATTAGGTCCTTACGAAGCAACTTAACCAATACAATTGTGTAGTTCTGCAGTTAACTGTTCATTTCTTCCAACTCTAAAAAACCTTATTGACAAAAAAATAAAGAGTGATAGAATAAGTTCTAATCTTTGAGTTTCACATCAATACAATTATATATGGCATATGGTTACGTACTTTTAAATGCTGCGTAGACAACAATTTTGTGCTTTTTACAGGCTCAATTGTTGTTTTGCGAATAAAGGATCTAAAGGTGCTCTGATTTATTTCATGAGCTACCTGCAGGTTCTTTTTTTTAAGTAATTGAATAACATCTCAACAAGGAACAAGATAATGAATTGAGCAGTGGAAATGAAAGAAGGGAACTACTTGAGAATAGGATTAGATGTTGGCAGCACAACAATTAAATGTGTTGTACTGGATGACTTTAATAAAATCCGATTTTCTGCTTATGAACGACATTATAGCCATATTATAGAAAAAGTACAGCAACTTTTAACGCGGATATATTATGATGTGATTGGCGGTCAGCCAGCCCGGATTTGCATCTCAGGTTCTGCTGGAATGGGACTTGCTGATGGTTGTAGCATTCCGTTTGTTCAAGAGGTTTTTGCCACCCGGGTTGCCGCTGGACATTTAACACCCAATGTGGATTGTATCATTGAACTGGGTGGAGAAGATGCAAAAATACTGTTCTTAAACGGTGGAAGCGAAGTTAGAATGAACGGTAGCTGCGCCGGGGGAACAGGGGCTTTTATTGACCAGATGGCAACACTAATGCATATGAGTGCAGCAGATTTGGATATAGCCGCGCAAAGAGCGAAGAAAACATATACCATTGCATCAAGATGTGGTGTTTTTGCCAAAAGTGATATTCAACCTCTTATAAACCAGGGTGCCTGTACGGAAGATATCGCAGCAAGTATTTATAAGGCAGTTGTCAGCCAAACTATTGCAGGACTTGCCCAGGGGCGGCCAATTAAAGGTCAAATTTTGTATCTGGGCGGGCCACTGACCTTTTCTAAGGTACTAAGACAAAGTTTTGATGAGGCACTTGGTTTGGAAGGAATATGCCCTGAGCATAGCTTACTGTTTGTAGCCCTGGGTGCTGCTTTTTGCGCAGATGTACCAGTAGATTTAAAGGAAATCGCTGAAAAACTGAACACCTATGGGGCAACTACAGCCTACTCCTGTCGCCAGCCGCTTTTTTCCAACAATGATGAATATTTACTTTTTCATCAGCGCCATGCAGCAGCCTGTGTACCACGAACAGACTTAAACAAACACAGTGGCAATGTACATATCGGCATTGATGCCGGCTCCACCACTCTTAAACTGGTGGTTATAGATGAAGAATGCAGGTTGCTGTATACCAGCTACCAACCAAACCAGGGAAATCCGCTGCCCCTTATTTGTCGTGAGCTTGAAGGATTGTATCAAAAACACCCGGAGATTCATGTTTCAAGTGCGACAGCAACGGGATATGGAGAGGAACTGGTGAAAAACGCCTTTCGCTGCGATTATGGTGTAGTAGAAACAGTGGCTCATTTTACAGCTGCAAAATACTTTATGCCGGATGTAGATTTTATTATAGACATTGGCGGCCAAGATATGAAGTGCTTTAAAATTGAAGATGGTGCCATCAGCAATATTTTTCTCAATGAAGCTTGCTCCTCTGGTTGCGGTTCCTTTTTACAAACCTTTGCACAGGCGCTGGGGTACGATATTAAAGACTTTGCAAAACTGGGACTATTTGCGGACAGTCCTGTAGAGCTTGGAAGCCGTTGTACCGTTTTTATGAACAGCAGTGTAAAGCAAGCGCAGAAAGACGGTGCGAGCATAGAAAATATCAGCGCCGGGCTTTCGGTGAGCGTGGTAAAAAATGCACTTTACAAGGTTATTCGCGCCTCAAGACCCGATGAGTTGGGTAAAAAAATTGTTGTGCAGGGCGGAACCTTTTATAACGAAGCGGTACTGCGTGCCTTTGAAGAAGAGATGGGTGTTGAGGTTATTCGGCCGGATATTGCAGGGCTGATGGGGGCCTATGGTGCGGCGCTATATGGGTTACACCAAAACCAGCTTTATCATATAACAGCATCGACGTTGTTATCAGCAAAGGAAGTGAGCAGCTTTACACAAAAGGTTACAAATGTGCAATGCGGCAACTGTGGCAATCATTGTCAGCTGACGGTAAATAAATTTGCAGACGGACACCGGTATGTATCGGGTAATCGTTGTGAAAAGCCTATTTCTGGAAAAAAGCTGGATAACAACTTAAACTTATATCACTATAAGCAACAGCTTCTTTCAGAGTATTCCTTTAAAGAAGGAAAGCGGGGGATTATTGGTATTCCACGTTGCCTTAATATGTACGAGCTGCTGCCTTTTTGGGTTACATTCTGGACAAATCTGGGTTTTGGTGTACGGGTTAGCCCGGCATCTACCAGAGAACTGTATTTAACTGGGCAGGCAACTATTCCAAGCGATACAGTTTGTTTTCCTGCCAAGTTGGCTCACGGACATGTGGAGGTATTGTGCAGCATGGGGGTTGACGCAATTTTTTACCCCTGTATGACCTATAATCTGGACGAACATTTGGGAGATAACCACTACAATTGTCCGGTTGTAGCTTATTATCCCGAGGTGCTGGCAGGAAACTGCTCAAATCTTATGGAGCATACTTTTATCTATGATTATATAGGGATACACCGCCCCAAAGACTTTGTAGAGAAAATGTCGAAACAAGTATTACCAAAATACTTTGGTGGTATTACTGCAATAGAGGTAAAGGCGGCCGCTGATGCTGCTTACAAAGAGCGGCAGATTTTTCTTGATCGGGTTCGTCAAAAAGGCACCGATATCATAAGCCACGCCCGCAAAGAGGGAAAACGCATTATTGTATTGGCAGGCAGGCCTTATCACATAGATCCGGAGGTGAACCACGGAATTGATGAGTTGATTGTCCGCCATAGTGCTGCGGTTATTACAGAGGACAGCATCAGCCATCTGGTTGATAAATTTCCAACCAGTGTGCTAAATCAATGGACTTATCACAGCAGGTTGTATGCAGCGGCAAAATACTGTACTACGCAGCCTGATATGGATTTGGTGCAGCTGGTATCTTTTGGATGTGGCGTAGATGCTATTACAGTAGATGAAACCCGTGATATATTGCAGGCGGGAGGTAAACTTTATACCCAGCTCAAGATAGACGAAATTACAAACCTTGGAGCAGTTAATATTCGGCTCCGCAGCTTGTTTGCTGCGCTAGAAGAACACAATGAGCATAAAGATGATAAGAGGTAGCAGACAATGGAACATGGTTATCCCTGCTTTACGCAGGGTATGAAAAAAACCCATACCATCCTGATTCCCAATATGGCAGCAACACCATTTAGGTTACTGCAACATGTGCTGAAGCTGGAGGGATACCGCTGTGAGCTGCTGGGGAACTGCGGAAGCCAGGTGGCACAGCTTGGATTAAAGTATGTTCACAATGATACCTGTTATCCGGCACTGCTGGTAATTGGGCAGTTTTTGGATGCCTTGGGCAGCGGTAAATACGACTTAGACCAAACAGCACTACTGATTACACAAACCGGTGGTGGTTGCCGTGCATCCAACTATATTCATTTGCTCAGAAAAGCACTGGTAAAGGCAGGGTATCCTCAAGTTCCTGTGGCATCCTTTAATTTTTCGGGGTTAGAACAAAACAGTGGCTTTAAGTTAACTTTTCCGCTGATGCAACGACTTGTTGCGTGTGTTTTTTATGGTGATCT